>CAJOQS010000130.1 GCA_905236925.1 uncultured Lachnospiraceae bacterium
CAACCACAGCTATTTCAATCTGTCCGGCCACGACGCAGGATCAGCTATGGATCATACGCTCTGGCTCAACGCGACGCATTATACTCCCACCCTTCCGGGCAGTATTCCTACCGGCGAGGTAGCTACAGTTGCGGGAACACCCTTTGATTTCACTCATCCCACCCGCATCGGCGACCGTATCGACGAGGATAACGAACAGCTGAAGCTTGCAGGCGGATACGATCACAACTGGGTTGTCGATACCACAGGGACCAAGCCGGAAAAGATAGCTGTTCTCTCCGACGAGCGTTCCGGACGCAGGATGACCGTTTATACCGATCTTCCCGGTGTCCAGTTCTACGCCGGAAACTTTATCGCCACACAGACCGGTAAGGGCGGTGTCACCTACGGCAAGCGCTGTGCCATCGCACTTGAGACGCAGTTTTTCCCGAACGCGGTTAATGAGCCTTCATTTAAGGCGCCGATCCTCAAAGCCGGCGAAACCTTCAGAACCGTTACCAAGTATCAGTTCTCATAAACATCATGATTGGAGATTACTAACATGTATAAAAAACCAGAAGAATATGTCAGAACTATCCCCGATTTTCCCGAGCCCGGGATCATGTTCAGGGATGTGACCAGTGTTCTGCAGGATCCCGACGGACTGCAGGTATCCATTGACGGTATCATAGATATGCTCAAAGGCGTGGACTTTGACGTAGTTGTTGGTCCCGAGTCACGTGGCTTTATCTTCGGAGTTCCCGTAGCCTACGAGCTCAAGAAGGCCTTTGTTCCTGTCCGCAAGAAGGGCAAGCTTCCCTGCGAGACTATCGAAGCCACCTACGACCTCGAATACGGAACTGCCACTATTGAGATGCACAAGGATTCCATCAAGCCCGGACAGAAGGTTGTCATCATCGATGACCTGATCGCGACAGGCGGCACGATCGAAGCCATCACCAAGCTTGTCGAGCAGCTTGGCGGCGAGGTTGTAAAGATCTGCTTCCTCATGGAGCTTGAAGGTCTCGAGGGCCGCAAGAAGCTTTCAAAGTATACTGTCGATTCGGTTATTAAGTATCCCGGCAAATGATCCGATAAATATATCGAGATAATCTAATGGACAGGAGGTGCCAAAATGGATATATCTTCAATTTCTCCTGAGAGTATCCCCGCTCTGTCGGTTGTGTCTGCACAGCAAAAGACACTAGAGAAGGCCGGCACTATGATGCTGTCCAAGACACTGGACACGCAGGAACAGGCCGGTGCTGCTCTGCTTGACATGATGAGGCGTTCCATGGAACATTCCGTGAGCCCCTCCCTAGGCGGAAACATTGATATCTCAATTTAAGCTATTAAGCAAAACAGCAGGGCGGGCGCCCAAGTAGACGCCTGCCCTGTTGCAATTTTACGATTCTTATATTCTATTCTGTGCGCTCCTCGCTTCTCCATTCCTTAATGCTTTTGATCGTTTCGATCAGGGATTCCTTAGTCATAGGAAGCTGGGTAAGATATGTATTCTTCTTGTTGAGTTCCGAAAGAACCGTAGCCGACATCGGATCGCGCGTGAGCAGGATGATCGGAATATGGAGCGCATCCGTCTTTTCTCTGATCCTGCTGAGGATATATGCGGAATTGTCAAAGTCGATGATCATGCATCCGGGCTGGAATTCCTCAACCTCATTGAGAGTCTGCATCACAGCCTCGCCTCGGCGGAGTTCGTAGTCATCCTTCAGGTATCCCGAGATCAGTGTATAGAGGAAGTCAAATTCCTCGCATACATATACCTTGTTGTTCTCGATGTTGTCCTTCTCCGGAGGATTCAGCGTTTCTTCGATCCTTTCGAGAAGCACCGGCTTCTGTATGGGCTTGATAACAAAGCCCGCGGCTCCGAGCTTCACACATTCGCGCACGGTGTTGATACCCGCCATACCGGTCTGGAACAGGATCGGTATATCCGCGCAGGTAGCGATCTCACGTATCTTCCTGAAGAGCTCCTTGCCGTCCATATCGGGCATCGCTATATCAAGAAGGATTATGTCGGGAGTGGTTATCTTAAGCTTGGCAAGCGCATCCGAGGCCGAGTTCAGTGCCATTACCTTGTACTTGGCTCCTAGATAAAGCTTCATCAGATCGAGAACGACCGGATCGTCGTCAACGACCATAACGCTCTTGCGCTGTTCAACGCTTGAAGCGCCGGTTGCCTTGGCAGCCCACTCCAGAACATCATCATTGGCTACGGGAGTGATAAAATAATCTGTAAGCTCGTCTTTCTCGAGCCGCTTAACATATTCCGGCTCGTCCTCTTCCCTGATAAAAAGAAGAATGGGAACATATTTTGAGGCCTGCATGTTCCTGATCCGCATGAGAACCTGCTCGCCGTCCATGTTGGGATCGGTCATATTCAACGCTATCGCGTCCGGACTGATATGAATAATGCTGTTAAATGCCTGAAGCGGAGATTCCGCCACAGTAATCTCATAATCATATCCGCCCAGAACCTGGACACCGGCCTGTACATTTTTATCATCAATGACCAATAACTGAATCATTATAGCCTCCAACCGAGTGTTTTGGAAAACGATCTAATGAGTTATTTCAAACCATCGTGTATCAATTACAGTTTATCGCATCTTTTCAATAATATCAAGTATAGTCTGCCAATTCTGAGCTTTAGCGGCTTCGCGCATCGATCCGACTGCATGTGCGGTAACCGGAGGCAGGTTGAAGAATTCAAGTACTCCAAGCAGGTCTCTTGCGGCATCGTACCTGCCGTCCCTGACCGCCTTACCTATTTCAGCAAATGTGGTCATGTACTCTTCGTCCTGGGCGCTCATCTGCGCCTTCTCCGAGGTATCGGCTCCGCCCTCGAGTTTGCGCGCCATGCGCTCCTCATGCTCTATGCACTTTTTGAGGTCCTCCGCGAAGACACGGTATTCCTCGATAAAGCCGGGAGCTTCGCTGACGATCATGTCATAGTCGCCGCTCTTGCCGGCCATTTCTAGCATTCTCGCCTTTTCGGACAACGCCATTGCTCCGACCGTGGCCGCATTCGACTTCATTGCGTGAACCTCGATGGTAAATGCGGGATAATCGGCATTTTTCAGCTTCTCCTCGATAACTCCGAGCTTGTCTTCGGCATACTTGCTTACGATGCCGACAACGCTTCTGAACTGGTCGATATCCGATCCCGCATTGGTGATACCGATCTCCTGATTGATGTAATCGGGAAGTTCAAGCATCTTCTTTTCGCGCTGGATCACGCCGCCCATTCCCGAAGTATCTCCGGTGACGAGTTTATCGGCATTGATGTTGTACGAGCCCTTAGGAAGATACTTCATGAGCAGGTATTCCAGAGTCTTAAGAGGAAGCGGCTTCGAAGCATAATCCGTAAAGCCTTCGCCTATAAGTTTGTTTCTGGTTCCGGCGATCGCATTCGCGGTAAGGGCAACTATGGGAAGCTTTCCGACATAGCTGTTTCCGAGAGCCCTTATCCTCTTCATGGCCTCGACGCCGTCCATCTCGGGCATCATCTGATCCATGAAGACGATGTCATATTTGTTCTGGGATACCAGCGAAACAGCCTTTGCTCCGCCCTCCGCAAGATCCGGTACTATTCTGAACTGCTTGAGGTAATTCACCATGAGTTCAAGATTTACCTTGTTGTCATCAACAACAAGGATCCTGGCATCCGGAGCCACGAAGGAGCTGATCTTGGAATCATTCTTCTGCGCTGTGACGGTCTTGCCGTATTCCTTGATCGAGATATCGTTGACGATCTTCTGTCTGAGATATATCGATACGGATGTACCGACTCCGTACTCACTCGCGATGTTGATGGTTCCGTCCATCATTTCGATAAGGCTCTTGGAGATGACCAGACCCATACCCGTTCCTGGCTTGGTCATGGTACTTCTGATATCAACCTGCTCAAACTCGTTGAAGAGCCTGCTCATATTCTCCGCCGCTATACCTATACCCGTATCGGATACGGTTATATGGATACCCGCAAAGCCGTCGTTCTCAGGCTTCCACTCGACATTGATCCGGACGGTACCCTTTTCGGTAAACTTAACCGCGTTGCCCGCGATATTCAGAAGGACCTGCTTGATCCTGACCTTATCTCCGAAAAGGACAGCAGGCATATTCGTGTTGACCGAATTAACGAAGCGGAGTCCCTTCTTTTCGGTCTGCATGTGAATAATATTGGCAACCTCGCTGAAGAGAGTTTCCGTTTCGTATTCCTCCTCGATTATCTCGAGCTTGCCCTGCTCGATCTTCGAGAAGTCCAGTATATCGTTGATAATGTGCAGAAGAGAGCTTGCGCTGCTGCGGATCTCATCGGCATAGGCACGCCCCTCCTTCGAGAGGTTCTCATTGGTCAGCAGCTCCACATAGCCCACGATGGCATTCATGGGGGTCCTGACCTCGTGAGACATGTTCGCGAGGAAACTGCTCTTGGCTTCGTTCGCTATATCCGAATTGCGCTTCAGTTCACGCATCTCCAGCATCATCTGATGTGCCTTCGTGACATCGTACAGGCACAATCCGTAGCCCATGACCATATCGCCGTTCATGATCGGATTAAAGCGCCGCTCGAAGTGAAGACTGCCGTGAGTAAAGTTAATGGGCTGGTCGTAGTTTTCCAGCAGGAATGAATACTGGTCCGGAAGGCTGTGTCCGATCGAATCCACAATATCCGGGAAATTCTTTTTCGCAGCCTCGTTCATATCGGCCACGTGAAAATTCTCGTCAAGAATGATGAACGATTCGGGCGTACTCTCAACCAGCTGTCCTCTCGTCGTAAAGTCCTTGTTCTCCTCGTTGAAGAGCTTTACAGCGGCAAGGCTGCACAATGACAGAAGTGTAATGAGGATCGCCATCGGTTCGAAATAGATCCAGGGAACAAGCAGCTGTGTAAAGGAAGCAACTATGAACAGCAGCCCGAAGACATATGCGATGGTCGCGCTTCCCTGATTTGTCCCTATACCCGTTATGGACTTTCTCGGCGGCTCGTTTGCGCCTGCTTCAGAGTTTTTCCGGTCTCCGTCGAGCTCCGCGATGGTGAACTGTATCGCAGCGTAGATCATGACAAATGACCTTATTGCTGCTGCAAAATAGGCATAATGTGTATACTTGATGGTCGCGGTTGCTATTCCGTTTGCCAGCTGGAATACCGTGATCCTGGAATACAGCCCCAGGTCAAAAAGAAGCGTCGAGAGCAGAAAGGTTACAACCAGCTCACCGCATGACAGACAAGCTATCCATACCGGTATCCTTCTCTTCATCTGTTCATATGAGTAGAACAGGAATATTACCGAAAACGGTCCCGAGCTTAAATACAGCAGCCTTGCGGCAATAACCACACCGCCCAGATCCTTCGCGCTGATCCTGAGAATTGACGAAAGAATGCATAAAAATGAGCATGCAAAGCTCATCAGCATATACCTCTGCGCCAGGAAAGGTTTCCGTTGCAGAAGCAGTATGATGTTCAATACAACTGTCAGCAAAGCTGCGATATAGAGTATTGTGACTATGGTGGCGCCCATTTTCAGCCCTCCGGCATTCCGGGACCCTGCCGTGCGTCAGGATTTCCGGGTCTTTTTGTATGTACAGAACGTATAGATCAGGTCATAACAGGTTTGCTCATCCGATTCGCTTACAAGCTCCCATTCCGGGTCCTCATCAAAATCCGGCAGGAAGCTGTCCGCCTCGTAGGAGTAATCTATCTTCGTGATATAAGCCTCGTCGCAGTAGGGAAGAAGCTGCGAGTAAACGCTTGCGCCTCCGATAACGAATACTTCGTCGGTATCGGTCCCCTCCAGGAGCTTCATGAGTTCCTCCACACTGTTGACAACCTCGGCGTCAGGGATCCTGTAGGACTTATCGCGGGTAAGGATGATATTCCGGCGTTCCTTCAGCGGCCTGCCCGCCGGAAAGGTATCAAGAGTCTTGCGGCCGAGCACTACGGTCTTGCCTGCGGTCAGTGACTTGAAATTGCGGAGATCGGCGGGAATGCTCACCAGAAGGGCTCCCTTGTTTCCGATACCCCAGTGTCTGTCTGCGGATGCGATCAGTTTCATGTTATCTGCCTTTCGTTTAGATTGCTACGGGAATATTCAGTACCTGCTCCCCGAAACGGTAGTTGTCCAGCCGAACATCGTCCTTGGTGAACTCGTAGAAGTTCTTCTTTTCGGGATTGAGCCAGAAGTCGGGTGCAGGATATACAGGCCTTTCGATCAGTTCCCTGATCGTTTCGACGTGCCTGTCGTAGATATGAGCGTCCGCTATGATGTGAACGAACTCTCCCACCTGCATATCGCATTCTCTGGCGAGCATATGGGTAAGAACAGCGTATTGCGCGACATTCCAGGCATTGGCTGCAAGAATATCCTGTGAACGCTGATTGAGAATGGAATTAAGGACCAGCTTCCCGCCGTCACGGGGCTTGGTAACGTTAAATGTCATGCTGTAGGCGCAGGGATAGAGCATCATTTCGGAAAGATCGGCATGAACGTAGATATTGGTCATTATCCTGCGGCTGAACGGATTGTTCTTCAGATCGTAGATAACCCTGTCGACCTGATCGAACATACCCTCCTTGTACTTGTGTTTGACGCCCATCTGATAGCCGTAGGCCTTGCCTATAGTCCCGTTCTCATCCTGCCACTGATCCCATACATGAGTCGACAGATCAGCGACACGGTTTGATTTCTTCTGCCATATCCAGAGCATTTCCTCCGTACAGGACTTGATTGGAACCTTCCTCAGAGTGATGGCCGGAAACTCCTTCGAAAGATCGTACCGGTTCACCACACAGAATTTTTTGATAGTGTAAGCAGGCGTACCGTCCTCCCAGTGGGGACGGACCTTCTCATCCTCGGTACTGGTACCGTTATCGAGAATATCCCTGCACATGTTTATAAAACAGGTATCTGCGTAACTCATACTCCCTCCATTCCTTACATACAAAACCCCCACATTACAGATATATTTTAACATACCTGACAGCGGGGGTACAATACCTCTTACAGCGGATTTACATGAATCATGATGTGTTTTATCTCCGGAAAGGAGTTTTCAACCGCGTTGTGAACATTCTCAGCCACAGAATGAGCCTCTCTGAGAGATATATCGCCGTTCAGCGCTATTTCCAGATCTACATAAATCCTGTTCCCGAACTGCCTTGTTCTCAGGCTGTCAACACGGTCAACACCTTCCTGCTCACTGATGAAGGTCCCGAGCTTCTGCTCGAAGGTCTTGTCACAGGAGGTATCGAGCATTGCGGTCAGGGCATCTCTGGAAATATCGTATGCCACCTTAAGTATCAGCAGGCAGATGATCAGCTCCGCTATCGGATCCATTATGGGAAGCCCGAGTCTTGCAAGGCCGATACCCACAAAAGAGCCTATAGAGGAAAGCGCGTCCGACCTGTGATGCCATGCATCGGCCCTGAAAGCCGCGGAATCCATTTCCCTGGCGTAGTGCATGGTATATCGGAACATCGCTTCCTTGACGACGACCGATACCACCGCGGCAATAAGAGGAAGCATGGTAGGAACCTCTATCGCTTCGTTTCCTCCCAGAAGCTTCCTGATCCCGTTATAGCCTATCCCGGCGCCTGTTCCCGCAAGGATCAGCCCAAGGATCAGCGACGCGACACATTCAAACCTTTCATGTCCGTACGGATGCTCCTCGTCTTCCTCCTGCTTGGACAGTCTCACTCCTATATAAGCTATCAGTGTGGCAAAAACATCGGACAATGAATGAACAGCATCCGAGATCATGGCCCCGGACCGGCCGAACAGCCCGGCAAACAGCTTAAAAGCCGCCAGCAGAACATTGCCGATTATCCCTACACGTGACAGTTTCCTGACTATCGTGTTCTCATCCATTTCTCTCACGGTCCTTATTCAAAAGTCACCGGTGGATTGCTTACATATAGCATTCCGGCTTTAAAACACCTATATAAGGCAGATTGCGGTAATTATCCGCATAATCGAGACCATATCCGACAACGAACTGATTGCCGATGTCAAATCCCTTCAGGTCGGTGCCTATGTCAGCGGGATGGCACTCCACCTTGTCAAGCAGGCACACAGTCCTGATAGATCTGGGCTTGCGGGACTGGAAAAGCTCCTTGAGGTATCTGATCGTGAGTCCGGAATCGATTATGTCCTCTACAATGACTACATCCCTGTCGGTGATATTGTTGTCAAGATCCTTGATGAGACGTACAACTCCCGACGACTGGGAATCGGCTCCGTAGCTGGATACGGAAATAAAATCCATATGGATCGGACATTTGATCTGTCTGCAGAGATCCGTATAGAAGAAAGATGCTCCCTTAAGGATGCACACCATTATAGGAGCCTTGTCCTTGTACAGCTTGGTAAGCTCCGCTCCGAGTTCCTCAACGCGCGCGCTTATCTTCTTCTCGGAAAACAGTACTGACTCAATGTCATTCTGTTCGTTGGTGATCCTCATATTGAAATACCTCACTTTATATATTTTTATTACCTGTTTGCAAGTTCGACGGCAACATCCTGCCAGTCCACTCCGCATTCTACCATAAGAACGGTCATATGGTAAAGGAGATCGGCGATCTCGTATTTCAGTTCCTCCGCGTTGGGATTCTTTGCGGAAATGACCATCTCGGTGGCTTCCTCTCCGCATTTTTTAAGTATCTTGTCTATGCCCTTGTCAAAGAGATAATTGGTATACGATCCCTCCTTGGGATGGATCTTCCTGTCGGAAACAACATCGTAAAGAGACGAAAGAACCTTGGAAATCTCCTTCGCCGAATACTCGTGCCTGATCATCTCGTTAAAGAAGCATGACCTGCTGCCGGTATGGCAGGCAGCGCCGATCTGTACAACCTTTGCGAGCAGGGTATCCTTATCGCAGTCGCATGTCAGCTCGCGAAGATACTGATAATGTCCTGAAGTGGCCCCCTTTACCCAGAGCTCATTCCTGCTCCTCGAGTGGTAGGTCATGATCCCGGTTTTGACTGTCCGGTCAAAGGCTTCCCTGTCCATGTAGGCCATCATCAGAACCTCGCCTCCGCGATAGTCCTGAACGATGCAGGGGATAAGCCCGTTCTCACCTGTTTTGAGCTCGTCAAAGCTTATTCTGGAAACAAATGTGTTGACATCAGCCCCCATTGCGGCAATTTCCGATTTGAAGGCCATAACATCCGTATCGTCAAGGACAGCCGCATATTCACCGACTGCGTTCTTTTTAAGCTCTGCGGCGGCCTCTGCAGCATCAGCTGCGCGGTCTTTTATGATCAGCCCCTCTTCCTTTCCGTTGACGCAGTAATCGCCGTCCTTAACGTAGATACTGGTCTGTCCGAAACGGTCGGAGGCTTCCTTCGCAAGAGTGTTGCCGGCAAGATCGGCTTTCCTTAGGATCACGCCGCGGGCGCCGGTATAAAAGGCCTTTTTGATATCCTCAAATCTCGAAACCGGAACGCTGACCAGAAACGGTATGTCGATCGCTCTTGAAACCGCCCTTGCGGTCTCGAAAAAGAGCTCTCGCGCGCCTTCGTCCGCTTCATTGCAGACAAGGACGATCTCATCGGCTCCGTTGTTCTGGAACCCTTCGGCCCTTCCGATCAGGTCCTCTTTCCTAGCAGAATCATATTCAATGTATGCAGCAATAAGCTTCATTGATCCATCCTCATTTTCTTCTTTTTGCGATCTCGTCGCGCAGAACTATCTTTCCTTCATACAGCGCTTTTCCCATGATGACTCCGGCAGCGCCCATCCGCGCGAGCTTGTCGATATCCGCCGATGAAGATATTCCGCCCGAGGCGATGATATCGATACCGGTGCGTGATGCCAGCTTGGATGTATATTCGAAATTGGGGCCCGAGAGCATTCCGTCTCTGGAAATATCCGTATAGACTATGGTCTTCACTCCCATCTCGGCGAACTCGCAGGCAAGCTCCATTATCGTCCTGCTGCTGTCCTGCTCCCATCCGTAGGTGGCCGCAGCCTCACCTCTTCCGTCAAGTCCGACCACTATCCTGTCAGATCCGAACTCGGCCAGCGCCTCTCTGACAAATTCAGGCTCCATAACTGCCTTTGTCCCGATTATGACCCTGCCCGCTCCGGCTTCAAGGCGTTCCCTGATGTTTTCGATGGAGCGTATTCCGCCTCCGGTCTGAACATGTATCCCGGTTTCTTCGGCTATTCTCGATATGATCTTCAGATTTGCGGATGTTCCGGTTTTGGCTCCGTCCAGGTCGACAACATGGATATGCCCGGCACCCTCGTCCCGCCAATGACGGGCGGCAAGAACCGGATCCTCTTCATAGACCGTGACATCATCAAACCTGCCCTGTCTCAGTCTGACGCATTTTCCGTCCTTGATATCGATAGCTGGATAAAGAATCATAAGCTCCTCCTAATCTATATACATCCCTTGGTCGACGGAGTTCCCTCAACTCTCGGATCGAGGCTCACGGCCTCTCTCAGAGCTCTGGCAAATGCCTTGAATGCAGCCTCCGCTATGTGATGATTATTGCTTCCGTCCATCTGCTTCAGGTGAAGATTGATGGCAGCGGAATAGCTTACGGCATAGAAGAATTCCTTTATGAGCTCACTATCGAGCTCTCCGATGCGCGGCATTGTAAAGTTCAGATCATAAGCGAACCACGGACGTCCGCAAAGATCGACCGCACACATGACAAGTGCGTCATCCATGGGAAGCATCATGCTTCCGTAGCGCCTGATGCCCTGCTTTTCTCCGAGCGCTTCCTTTATCGCGCTGCCGAGTACGATCCCGGTATCCTCGACCGAATGATGACCGTCGACCCTGAGGTCTCCCTCAGTCTTCACTTCAAGATCGATAAGGCTGTGCTTAGCGAAGCTTGTGAGCATGTGATCGAAGAACCCGATACCCGTATCTATCCGGGCATTGCCTTTTCCGTCGAGATCAAGGCTGATCCTGATCTTCGTCTCGGAAGTATTGCGCTCCACGACTGCTGTTCTTCCCATGTCCCTCATTCCTTTCGTCTGTGATCAGTTGTTTTCGAACCTTACTGCTATTGAATTCGCGTGAGCGGTAAGCCCCTCCGCGCGCGCGAACGACTCGATATCCTTATGTACCTTCCCGAGAGCCTCCTTCGAATAGGAGATGATGCTGCTCTTCTTCAGGAAATCGTTCACCGAAAGAGCGGAGAAGAACTTCGCCGTTCCGTTCGTCGGGAGGATGTGGTTGGGTCCCGCGAAATAGTCTCCGAGGGGCTCGGACGAATACTCTCCAAGGAATATGGCACCTGCATTCCTGATCTTGGCCATCGTTTCAAACGGGTTGACCGTCAGGATCTCAAGATGCTCGGATGCGATCTCGTTTGCCGCGTCCACGGCCTCATCCATATTCTCCGCAACAAGGATATATCCGTAATTCTCAAGTGATTTTTCAATGATCTCGCGCCTTTCGAGCTTCTTAACGAAGGCGTCTATCTCTTCCGAAACCTTCCGGGCAAGCTCTAAGCTTGTCGTGATGCATATAGCGGAAGCAAGCTCGTCATGCTCGGCCTGTGAAAGCATGTCTGCCGCGACATACTCGGGATTGGCGCTTTCGTCCGCGAGCACGAGTATCTCGGAGGGTCCTGCTATGGAATCAATGCTGACATTTCCGTAAACGGCCCTCTTTGCAAGAGCAACATAAATGTTTCCGGGACCTACTATCTTATCCGCCTTGGGAATGCTTTCGGTACCGTATGCCATCGCGGCTATTGCCTGTGCACCGCCGACCTTGAATATCCTGTCGACTCCGGCTTCCCTGGCTGCCACAAGAGTTGTCGGATACACCTTTCCGTCGCGTCCGCACGGAGTACACATGATGATCTGCTCAACACCTGCCACCTTGGCGGGGATAACGTTCATCAGGACCGAAGACGGATATGCCGCTTTTCCTCCCGGAACATACACGCCCGCTCTTGCGAGAGGAGTGACCTTCTGTCCGAGAAATTCCCCGTCGCTTCCGGTCGTAAACCAGCTTCTTTCGAGCTGATTTCCGTGAAATGCCCGGATGTTTCCGATCGCTCTGCGGATGATTCGCAAAAGCTCGGGATCGACCTTTTCATATGCCTCGTCGATCTCAGCGGCACTTACCTCCACTGTGGATGCGTCAAGAACCGCGCCGTCAAATCTGGCTGTATAGGAAAATACCGCCTCGTCGCCGCGGGCCTTTACATCCCCGACGATCTCATTGACCCTTGCTTCATACTCTGGATACTGTGTCGTGTTTCTTTTAAGAAGGTTTCCAAGAAGACTTTGCCTGGAATCCCGGTCAAGTTTAACTATCCGCATCTTTATTCCTCAATTCTTCTCTGCTTCTATTACGGAACGCATATCCTCTATAAGTGCTCCGATGCGCTCCTGTTCCATCTTCATTGAAACCCGGTTGACGACCATTCTCGCGGAAAGCGGCATGATCTCCTCAAGCACCTCAAGTCCGTTTTCCTTAAGTGTCAGACCGGTTTCAACTATATCAACGATAACATCCGCCAGCCCGACGATCGGCGCCAGCTCGATCGAGCCGTTAAGCTTGATTATCTCAACGGTCTGATGCTTCTTGTTGTAAAAATAATCCTTTGCGATTACCGGATATTTCGTAGCGACCCTTATCATCCTGCCGCTTTCAAGGGCTTCCCTTGCCGAGGCTGATCCGGCTACGCACATCCTGCATTTCCCGAGATTAAGGTCAAGGACCTCGTACAGCTTGCGGCCCTCCTCAACGATGGTGTCCTTTCCGACAATGCCGATATCGGCCGCGCCGTATTCAACATAGGTCGGGACGTCGTTCGCTTTTGCAAGGAAAAACCTGTAGCCTTTTTCCTCATTTGTAAAGATGAGCTTTCTGGACTCCTTGTCTTCCATTTCCTCGCAGGTGATGCCGATCCGGGCCAGAATGCCCATGGTCTGCTTCGCAAGGCGTCCTTTGGCGAGAGCTATGGTAATATATCTCATATCAATCCTCCTCAAGAACCCTGATAACAGCCGGAATACCGTTCCTTCTGGCTTCTATCACCTTTTTAAGCTCCTCACCGTAGGAACTCTTCGGTGCGGAGAAGCAGGTTACGTTGAAATCATCGGAGGGTGCAATTCCCTGACTCATCAGCGCGAGCATCAGGCGGTCTACAACAACTGCCATACCGATCGCAGGCGCGTTCTTTCCGAACTGTCCGACAAGATTGTCATATCTGCCGCCGTTGATCAGCGCATCTCCTGTCCCGTAGGTATAGGCATTGAATATGATACCTGTATAATAGCTGTATTTACTGAGCATTCCGAGGTCGAAGCTGATAAACCTCTCATATCCGTAGACCTTCATCAGCTCGTTGATCTTCTCGAGTCTTTCAATTGAGGCTATCGCGGAAAGATTATGCGTAAGCTTCTTATACTCCGCGAGCTTGTCAATGTTTCCGAACAGAGAGGGAAGCCTTATGAATATCTCCTTCTGCTCATCGTTAAGATCGTATTTATCAAGAAGATCCTCAAGACCAAAGGAATTCTTGTCATTGATAAGAAGCCTTATCCGGTCGATATCCTCTTCGTCGATGCCGGCTTCGCTAACAATAGCCTTAAAGAAGCCGACTTCACCGATCTCGACCTGGAACTCCCTGAGTCCGGATTCAAGAAGGCATTCCACCGTGAGGGCGATCATCTCCGCATCGGCCTCGACCGAACCGTCGTTTACGAGCTCGGCGCCGATCTGGGTGACCTCCTTGGGCTTTCCCTGATACTCACTGCTGTTAATAAACGTATTGCCGTGGTACGAAAGACGCACCGGCGAGGTATCGTCCTTATGATATCTGGCAATGCAGCGTGCGATAGAAGGAGTAATGTCGGGACGGAGGACGAGAGTATTGCCTTCTCTGTCGAAAAATTTGTACATGTCCCTGACACTTACGCTTCCGCGTTCTTCGCTGAAAATATCAAAATATTCAAAAGACGGAGTCTGTATGCTCTCAAATCCGTATAATCTGAGCTTTTCAAGTATCCCCCGTTCAACCAGGAGCTTTGACCGGCATTCGCTTCCGGTGATATCCCGGACACCTTCCGGGGTGTGCAAGAGTTTATCCTTCAAAGTATATCCTTTCTGCACCTTCCGCGCTTTAGCACTTTAATGTGCTACCTTGCTACTATGCTACTAAATTAAATCGAATTATACCTAAGGATTTCCGCCCCGTCAAGTATTTTATTATTCTTCCCGCTCATCCAGATCCTTTTGTATCATCTCGAGATAGGGAACAAAAAAGCCGCCCTTCTCCTTAAAAAAGAACTTCTCGTCGAGCTCATCGGTCCTGAAGCTCTTCCTTCCGCCCTGCTGGGCCCTGTCCCAGAACTTCTTCAGCTCGGCGTATCTCAGATAGTAATACCTGTCGATGCTCTTGAACTGTATCAGCAGAAATGCTATTCCGGACTGCTTTTCAAAGTCCCCCATGAACACGACCTGGTGCTCATGCACGTTATGAAGAGCAAATGTCTCTGTGGCGCACTCCTTCGCGTCAAAGCAGACCGGCACGCCCTGAACCGCGCCTATATAGTCCACCGTACTTTTTTTATCAAAATACGCCAGTGTGATATGACCGTGGGTTTTATCCATATCTATCGGCGTTATCGGTGTAGGGATCTTCTGGATCAGAGCAAGCCCGTTCTCACGGTATTTCTCGTTGGTCAGATTGATCAGCTCCTCAAGCTGTGATCCTCGAAGTCCTCTTGAATTCCAAAGTGCCATCAGTCGCCTCTTCTTTCAGATGCGGTCTTTCTTTTAAGGGGAACATCTATGCTGAACTCTTTTCCCGCTATGCCTTCCAGCCCGCAGTCCGCGGGAAACACTATCCTGTATGCGTACAGAGCTTGAGTCCTGATCCTGAACCTGTCCCGCATGGTGCGGTTGAACATCTCGTCTCCGTATTTCGAATCACCTGCGATCGGGTGTCCGATGCTGAACAGTTGCGCTCTGATCTGATGGCTCTTTCCGGTAAAAAGCTCCACCTCGAGCCAGGTCGCGTCTTCAATAGCCTCGAGCGGCTTCCAGGCTGTTTCAATAACCTGCGAATCTCCGCTCTCATGATCAAGGATCCTGACCTTATTGGTCTTTCCGTCCTTGACCAGATAGGCCTTTTTATGACCGGACTCCCGAATGTTTCCCTTGCACAGTGCAAGATAATACTTGTGAACCGTTCTGTCCCTGAACATTTTCGAAAGCTCGCGCAGACCGTTCATGCTGACTCCGCAGCAGACGATCCCGGAGGTATTGCGGTCGAGCCTGTTGCATACCGCTGGTCTGAACACTGCCGAAGTCCTTGGATCGAAAACGCCCTTCTCCCGCAGGTATCCTATCAGATACTCGTTGAGCGAGATATCATCCTCCGAAGCCTTTTGAGAAAGTATTCCCTCGGGCTTGTTTACAAGTATCACATCCTGGTCTTCATATATTATTTGGGCAGAAAAATCAAATCCGCCCGTTACTGCCGTTAAGGCAGCTGCTTTTTTTTCGTTTGAATTGCTTCCGATGATGCCTCCGAAGCCGGTAAAGGTTTCATCAGAAAGAAAAAACTTCACCTCATCCCCTTCATTCAAGCGCTCCGGGCCTTCTGCCCTCTTCCCGTTAAGGACTATGTTTTTCTTTCTGAGCATCTTGTATGCAAAGCCTTTTCCCGCTGAAGGAAGAAGGCGCTCGATCAGCCTGTCGAGGCGCATACCGGCCTCATTGCTGCCGATAATGTAGGACTGCATATTCTCCTTTCCTCCTTCGCGAAACGTCAGGGCATAAGGCTTTCAAGCTCCGAGCAGAGGGCCTCGCGGTCCTTAGCTTCTTCCTCACCCGCATCCGTTCCTCCGCTCCTGCCGATAAGGCTGAAGAACTTTTCGCGGTCATCGGTTATCGTCACCTTATAGTCGTATCCCCTGCGGGTCACAATGTCCTGAATATAGTTTCTGATATCATAGACATCCTCGTTTTCGCGGCCCGTAAGCCCGATTATCCTGCCGTGATCGATCACAGCGAACGCAAGGCTCATGGCCTTCTTCTCGGACGTAATGATGTAATCCGAATAGATGATGCTTCCGGGTGCGGCATGCCGCTCGACTTCGGCGGCTTCCTCTTCACTGACGGATTTAAAGGGTCTGAACAGAATATATGTCGTAACATATCTGGCCATCGGGATCACAAACAGTGCCGCTATCACCGTGAAGATATTACCCTTTTCCCACTTGTTCAGCGCAAGTCCCAGAACAAAGATCCCGGCAGCGACCATAAAAAGAATGACCGCCATGATAAGCTCGAATCTCTTTTTTGAATCTATATATCCGGGCTGCCCCTTGCTCTTGATTTTCTTCATGATTTTATCTTTCATCTGCTGCGCAAAGGCTCCTTTCCCACTGCCTCATATAGTTGCCTGATCTCATTCTCATTCAGTTCCCTGTATTCCCCAGGTGCAAGCGCCGGATCGAGATCGAGCGGACCGAACGCGATGCGTTTAAGATACTTTACTTCACCGCCGACTGCCGCTATCAGCCTCTTGACCTCATGGAACTTTCCCTCCGTGACCGTTACAAGAGCCTCGCAGCTGTCCTTTTCGCGGTCCTCCTTAAGTATATCGAGTACTGCCGGCTTAGATGTGAAATCCTTGAACTCTATCCCTTCCGCAAGTCTTTTGCCGGCGTCAGCATCCGGGATACCGTTGATCCTTAGATAATACTTTTTATCAACATGCCTTGAAGGAGACAGCAGGTAGTGCGAGAGCTCGCCGTCATTGGTCACGAGCAGAAGCCCCTCGGCGTCCTTGTCAAGGCGTCCGACAGAAAACAGATCCCTGACACGCTCCTTTTCAAACAGTTCGATAACGGTCGGGGCAGTCTTATCGGAATTGGCACATACCGTCCCGGCAGGCTTGTTTATCATATACCAGACCGGGCCGGCGCTGCGGTTTACTACGGCTCCTTTTTCTCCCGCAAGCCTTATCTCGTCGGTGTCCTTCACGTTCAGTCCGCTGTCCTTAACGGTCTGTCCGTTCACGAGGACCTTCCCGGACCTGACCAAATCCTTGACTTCCGTTCTTGTTCCCAAACCTGCTTCCGCAAGAAATCTGTCCAGCCTCATTACATCAGTCTCCAACCCGGAAGATATTTGTTCTTAAGTCTTCCGCCTGCTGCCTTTCCCCATCCCAGAGGGAACCCGTCGCAGCATACCAGAACGTAGCCGTCGGGTGTGTCCGGCGGTATCTCTATGCTTTCACACTTCAGGTACTTTATAACCGCGGGATCACCTGAAGCCAGCTCTATCCTGTTATCGTATTCATCGGCCTTAAGCGCGCACGCAAGAGCCTGTGAGGGCTCGAACCGGTCTTTTTTCATCTCGCCGAGCAGAAGTCCCGACCTCATTACCCTGAGCCCCGAAAGGGACGGAAGGTCTTTCGGCATCATATACAGACGCCCCTCTCTGACCTCGATCGCTCCTTCCGGAATGTCAAAGCCTATATGCGAGAGGAAATCAAGTGCTTCCTTCGAAACTCCCTTGTTCTTTAAGGATGCTGCTCCGCTGCCGGCAAACCGGCCCTCATCACCTTCGGGACCGTCTTTCCTGAGCAGGGCCACGAAATGTCCCTCCCCGCCGACCTTGTGCGGATACAGTCGAAGCGCTTCTTCTATTTCCTGCGGTCCTTCAACAAGTTCGGGTCTTCCCTTTTGGAAGCCTACGAAGCGGGGATCATCAATGTCGGCCGCCTTTACCACGTGCATGTCGGGGTATTGCTCCAGCAGCCATTTAAGGGTGCCCTCATCCTCCTCAATCGAGAAAGTGCATGTAGAGTAGATCATATATCCGCCGGGCCTCAGCATGCTTACCGCAGACGGAAGTATCTCCTTCTGAAGCTTGGCGTAGTAGCCTGTTCCGTATTGCTCCCAGTTCTTTATTATCGCGTGGGATTTTCTGAACATTCCCTCGCCCGAGCATGGCGCGTCCACGAGAATGCAGTCGAAGAAACCGTCAAAGGAGCGTGCCAGCTTGGCCGGAGCCTCACTTATGACTACTGCATTGCGGATGCCGAAAAGCTCCACATTCTTAAGGAGAGCCTTGGCCCGTGAATTGCTGATATCATTGCACACCAGCACTCCCTCACCCTTCAGCCTTGCTCCGAGCTCCGTCGTTTTTCCTCCGGGCGCGGCGCACAGATCAAGTACCCTGTCCCCGGGCTTTACCGGAAGCAGGGACGCGGGAGTCATTGCGCTGGGCTCCTGTATGTAGTACAGACCCGCGTAATAGTACGGATGCTTTGAAGCTCCGGAATTCTCATCATAGTAGAATCCGTTATGTATCCACGGCACCTCTCGGATCTCAAAAGGCGCGATCTCCTTAAAGCGCTGCGGCGTAAGTTTGAGAGTATTGACCCTAACGCCGGCCTTGTGACTCTCATTATAACAATCGAGGAAGCTGTCAAGCTCATCGCCCAACAGCTCCTTCATCTTATTCTTGAAATTCTCCGGGATATAATTCATTTAAGCCTACCTCAGTGACTGGGCTCTGTAACCTTCCGAAATAACGTCGAGTTCCTTGGCAAAATGCTGAAGTGTCTCAAGGTCCTCGCTCTCGTAGATCCGGAAGAATTCATCCTGAATCCTCAGTATCTCGCGCTTGTTGGCGACCTTATACAGATTCTGGATATTGGTAAGGATATCCGCAACAACATTCGACTTAACGGTAAAGGTGTTCTGGGCATCCATGATCTCACTGCGCACAAGGCTCATCTCCCTGTCAAGGGCAACTATGGCCTCACTGGCCTTTAAGAGCCTTATTCTCAGGGATTCGGGCATGTTTCCGCGATACTTGTACTGAAGCGAATGCTCGACCGTGGCCCAGAAGTTCATCGCAAGCGTGCGGATCTGTATCTCGGCGAAGATATCCTTGGGTCCGTGTATCGTTTCGACACGGTATTTGATTACCATGTGGTAGCTGCGGTAGCCGGAGGGCTTGGTATCCTTGATATAATCAAGCTCCTCGACCACCTTCATGTCGGTCCTCTTGCGGATCAGTTCAACGACCTTGTAGATGTCCTCGATGAACTGGCAGATTATCCTTATTCCCGCGATATCATCGATCTCCGATTCAAAATCGTCGAGACTGATGTGCTTCTTCTGAACCTTTTCGAGGATACTCGATATGCTCTTGACTCTTCCGTCGACCTGCTCGATCGGTGAATAGAGTCCGGCCTTCTTGTACGAGTTCTGCACATGCTCGAATTTTACTCTGAGCTCGTCTACCGCAAGCGCGTAGGGCTCAAGTATTTCTCTCCACAGTTGTATTTCCATATTACTCCGTTTCGTTTTCGGCGTTGCCGTAAATGATCGTATTTAGAGCCTGGGCGTTGATCTGGAGGTCGATCTTTGTAACTACCATTCCTCTCAGAAGTGCCTCTGAAAATGATCCGCTCACGGGGATCCTGTGATTCTCTATGCCGTTCTCGAGACCGATATCCTGAAGCAGCGATAAGTAGCCTCTGATCTCGTCACCCGTAAGATCCGTCGTGACATAGGGAAGACATTTATCCGCAAGACCTATAAGCTCAAGATAGCTCATATCGGACAGCTTCTCATAGATCCGGTTCAGGAGTGTACGCTGCCTTGTGGTACGTCCGAAATCGCTGTACTCTCCGGTTGCGGTGCCGACAGCCCTTATCCTGCAGTAGCCGAGCGCCTGATTGCCGTTCAGATGGTTCATGCCGGACTTCACATTACGGTATTCGGCCTTCGAGATATAATTGGTTTTGTTCAGATATGAGGCTTCCTGCGATGTAAGCTCGATATCCACCCCGCCGAGGGCATCGATTATCTGTTCAAAACTGTCGAAATTAACCAGCATATAGTTGTCGAATTCGACATTCAGATTGTTCCTTAAGGTCTCGTAGAGAAGCGAAACGCCGCCGATCGTGTATGCGACATTGATCCTGTTGTCCGCGTGATTCGGTATAGCTACAAGACAATCGCGCATTATGGAGGTAAGCTTTACCCTGCTCTCCTCGGTGTTGATTGTAGCGATCATGATCAGATCGCTGCGCCCGCGGACGGACCCGCCTCCGATGTTTTCTTCTCCGAGAAGAAGTATGTTGTACACCTTCTTTGCGGGAAGAGCTGCCTCGGGATCGTCCGTCTCAGCCTCATCCGGTTCGGGTGTGAGTACAGGTTCGGGAGTAACGACCTCATAATCGTCGGGTATCACTTCCAGATCGGACCTTAACAAAGACTCGACAGGTTCATCATCGGTAATATCGGGGACATCGATCTCGGTAACGCTCTGAACGGGGACCTGTGTTATCTTCTCGGCCGCATAATTGCTGCCCCACTTCAGGAGAAGCCTCTTGCCCGGAGCAGAATTCGTGATCCAGACCAGAATGAGGACTGCTCCGAGAACTGTTCCGGCAACGGCATACGCCCAGCCCGGGACCTTTTTAAAAAAGTGTCTGAGTTTTCCGGTAAAGCTGCTGTCAGCTTCGCCCGATTCCTTACCGTCGTCCTCAAGATCTTCGATCTCATCTGCCACGTTTGGGATCGGAACCATTATCAGAGTGTTTTCGATCTCGGAATCAACCTGCTGGATGAGCGACTCGCCAATAGCCTCGACCATTTCACGGTCTTCTTCCTCGTGCTCCATTTCTGCGAGCTCTTCCTCAAAGTCATCAAAGGCTTCTTCCTCGACCCGCTCCGAGATGGCTGCCTGTGATGCCGCTGCTGCCGGTTCGGATACCTGTTTGGATACCGGTTCTGATACCTGTTCGGGTTCCGGTGTCGGTTCCGGCCGGGCTTCAGGCTCCGGTTCGGCTTCAGGTTCCGGTTCAGGTTCGCGCGACCCTTCAGTCGAAGCCGATGTTTCGGTCTTCACCGTATAGAGCTTGACATCACTTTCGCTTTCGCTATCATTCTCAATAACATCCGGTTTGATCTCGATAAACTCTTCGGGATTGTTATTCTGTTCCATTACCGCCCTCCGAAGGAGTGCCCTCCTCGTCCTCATCCAGGAAAAGGAACTTGTGGAAGGCCTTTATGTTTTCCTCAATGTAGTCATCGATAACCAAAGTATAAGTAACGGTCTTGGTACCGTTGAAGATTCCGGTCTCTCCGCTGTCCTTGAAATACTCCTCTGCGGGAAGTCTCATGGAAACAGTCTCGGAGATGCCGTTGTTTACGATCTCGGTCAGAAGATCATGTATCTGATCCTCACTCAGATTGGTATGAACATAGCCCAGAAGATCCTGCGTGAGCGAGATCAGATCCGTGAGCTTTGTGGATTTATATTTCGCGATTATCGCGCTGATAACTCTGCGCTGTCTTACGGTACGGCCGTAATCATTGTTTGCGCCGCCGAGCGTAACAACCTTTCTTACACGGCAGTAGCCGAGAGCCTGGTTGCCGTTCAGATGATTCCATCCGGCCTTGAGGTTTCTGTATTCGGGATTGCTGATATAGTTTGTCTTATTGAGATAACGCGCTTCCTTCTCGCCAAGCTCGATATCGATTCCGCCCAGCCTGTTGATGACCTTCTCGAAGCTTGAGAAATTAACGCAGGCGTAACCGGATATCTTGACATCATAGGTCTGCTCGATGGTCCTTATCAGAAGAGCAGCACCCTTTGCGCGGGCTTCCGCTCCGGTCTCCGCGCCGTATGCTCCCTTCGCGTATGCGGAATTCAGCTTGTTCTTGTCCCAGCCCGGGATATCGACATACGTATCGCGGAGCAGCGAAGTCATCTTGATAGTGTTGTCCTTTGTGTTGACAGACACGAGCATGATGGCATCTGTATTGGCTGCGCCGTCTATCTGCTCGATACCGAATAACAGAAAGGTCTTGACATAGTCTTCACTTCTGGGTTCCTTTTCCTGAACGATGATCTGTCCGTTGCTGTCACGGATTATGATGTTGCCGTTCTCGTCAACCTCGATCGATGAATCGGATATTTCATCTGACGGTATCACATTGACATCGATGGTATCCTCCGTATCATCGCCGGTATCGGGCCTGGAAACGCTCTGCTTGACAAATCTGGCCACAAAGCGCATGCTGAGTGACCTTCCGGAATTTGTTCCGAGCAGCCAAACTGCAAGGGCTATAACCACCGCAAGGAAACCGAATCCGATCTTGCCCGCAAGGGGGAGGCCTTTTCTTTTTCCGGAATCATCCCCGTCACCGCCGTCGATCTCCTCAGGCAGCGCGTCGTCGGTCTCTGCCACGCCCGCTTCAAGGTCTTCCGTCATATCGTCAAAATCCTCTTCCGTATATTCATCATCCGGAAGATCGTCTTCTTCTATATCCTCAAATTCTATATCATCGTCAGCTGCAACATCCGAACCTATATCGCAGCCTCCGTTCATATCTTCCTCGACAAAATCGTCAAACTCACTTTTTCTCATGATTACAAAATACATTCCTTTCAGTTCTTAAAGCTGTGAATAGGCGCCGGAATGCGACCTTCACGGGAGATAAACCTCTCACAGGAAAACCTGTTGACAGGCATTACGGGGGCTTCACCGAAGAGCCCGCCGAAATTCAGCGTATCGCCCACCTTCATTCCGATGGCCGGAATAAGACGGACTGCAGTAGTTTTCTGATTGACCATTCCGATCGCCATTTCATCCGCGATTATGCCCGATATGGTAGCCGCGGAGGTATCGCCCGGAATAGCGATCATATCAAGTCCCACGGAGCATACGCAGGTCATTGCCTCAAGCTTCTCAAGCGTGAGAGCGCCCGCGTTAACAGCCTCTATCATGCCCTGATCCTCGCTTACGGGAATAAATGCTCCGCTAAGGCCGCCGACATAGGAGCTGGCCATAACGCCGCCCTTTTTAACCTGGTCGTTCAGCAGAGCAAGAGCCGCAGTCGTTCCGGGTGCACCGGGCTGCTCAAGACCGATCTCCTTCAGTATATCAGCCACACTGTCGCCAATAGCGGGCGTGGGGGCAAGCGAAAGATCCACTATGCCAAACGGAACATCCAGCTGCCTGGCCGCTTCACGGGCTACGAGCTGGCCTACTCTCGTGATCTTGAACGCGGTCTTCTTTATCGTTTCGCAAAGCACCTCAAAGTTCTCGGTCCTTACGGATTCAAGCGCATGCTTTACAACACCGGGGCCGCTGACGCCGACATTGATAACGGCTTCACCCTCGGTAATGCCGTGGAAGGCACCCGCCATAAAGGGGTTATCGTCCGGCGCGTTGCAGAATACAACCAGCTTCGCGCAGCCGAGCGATTCCGTTCCGTATGACTTCTCAGCGGTTTCAAGTATTATCTCGCCGAGCTTGCGCACAGCGTTCATATTGATGCCGGTTCTTGTCGACCCGACATTGACCGAGCTGCACAGTCTTGAAGTTTCGGCCAGCACCCGGGGGATCGATTCAAGGAACATCTGCTCCTTATCGGTCATTCCCTTGGAGATAACGGCGCTGTAGCCGCCGATCAGGTTGACCCCGATGCTCTCCGCCGCTGCGTCAAGAGTCTTCGCGATCCGCACATAATCATCCCGGCTTTTGCATGCGGCCGCACCTATCGTGGCTATCGGCGTAACCGAGATTCTCTTGTTGACTACAGGTATTCCGAAGCTTTTCGAAATATGCTCGCCTACCTCTACAAGCCGTCCCGCTTTCGAAACTATCTTATTTCTGATCTTTTCACAGCATCTGTCAAGGTCAGAATCTATGCAATCAAACAGGTTGATACCCATGGTGATCGTCCGGACATCAAGGTTCTCCTTCTCGATCATGGCATTGGTCTCGGCAACCTCTTTAATGTTGATCATCTTACTCCCTCACTTCTTAAATGACGCGGTTCACCCGCATCTTATTCTTTACTTTCCCTGCTGCAGGCAGCTCACACTCTGTGCATCATGTCAAAGATCTC
>CAJOQS010000131.1 GCA_905236925.1 uncultured Lachnospiraceae bacterium
GATTCACAGAACCACTATATCGTCCTGTTCGAGCATACGGATGCCCCTGCCCGAAAGCTTTGCTTCCGCCGCCTTGATATCCGCAACTCTGAATATCATATATGCATGGCTCACATCCCTGCCGGTCGAGAACGCATACATATACTCGATATTGATCTCGCTTTCGGCAAATACCTGCAGGAGTGAATCCAGTCCTCCCGCCTCATCCGGTACTTCAACAACAAGCACGGGAGTAAGATTCGCGATAAAATCATTTTCCTTGAGTGTGTTGACCGCGCTCATCGCGTCATTCACGATCAGTCTCGCCACGCCGAATCCAACCGTTTCCGATACAGAGATCGCGCGCATGTCGATCTTGTGCTCCGCAAGGAATCCTGTCATCTTCTTCAGGGTTCCGGGCTTGTTTTCAAGAAAAACCGAAATCTGATTAACGCTCATCTTAGATCCTCCTCAAAAATAGAATAGAATTATATAAGCTTACGCTTATCTATTACGCGGACTGCCTTGCCCTCGCTGCGTGCGATGGACTTGGGTGCAACAAGTGAAACCTTGGCCTTGATGCCGAGCATTGCGATAAGTCCCTGCTCGAGCTTCTTCTGACGGGCCTCGATCTCACCGACGTTATCGGTGAACATTTCGGGTGTCATCTCAACCTGAACATCAAAGGTATCGGTATTATTGACACGATCGACAACGATCAGGTAGTTTGCCGCATAGCCGTTGTTGATCAGAACTGTCTCGATCTGGCTCGGGAACACATTGACACCTCTGATAATGAGCATGTCGTCCGAGCGTCCCATAGGCTTGCCCATCTTGATATGGGTTCTGCCGCACGGGCACTTCTCACGGGAAAGCCTGCATATGTCACGCGTTCTGTAGCGGAGCATCGGGAATGCTTCCTTGTCGATCGCGGTGAATACCAGCTCGCCCTGTTCTCCGATCGGAAGGACCTCTTCGGTCTCGGGATCGATTATTTCGGGGATAAAGTGATCTTCGTTGATATGCATTCCGCTCTGAGCAGAGCATTCGAAAGCGACACCGGGGCCGGAAAGCTCGGTAAGGCCGTAGATATCGTAAGCCTTAATTCCAAGGGTCTCCTCAATGCTCTTGCGCATCTCCTGAGTCCATGCCTCAGCGCCGAAGATTCCTGCCTTCAACGGGATCTCGTCGGGTCCGAGACCCATCTCCTTCATGCGCTCCGCAAGATATGCGGCGTAGCTGGGTGTACAGCAGAGAATCGTCGTCGAAAGATCGTTGATGAACATGATCTGTCTGTCGGTATTGCCCGAGCTGGTCGGTATCGTCAGACAGCCGACCTTATGCGAACCGCCGTTAAGTCCGGGTCCTCCGGTGAACAGTCCGTATCCGTAGGAAACCTGCACAACATCCTCGTCCGTGCCTCCCGCGGCAACTATGGCTCTGGCGCAGCAGTCCTCCCAGAGATCTATATCATGCTGTGTATAAAATGCAACTACACGTTTGCCGGTCGTACCCGAGGTGGACTGTATCCTTACACACTCCTTCAGGGGCTTGCCTAGCAGTCCGTAGGGATAGGCATCTCTCAGATCGCTTTTTGAAAGGAAAGGCAGCTTGTGAAGATCGTCAACGGATTTAATATCATCCGGAGTAACTCCCTTAGCTTCCATCTTTTTGCGATAATAAGGCACATTATCCCATACGCGTCTTACCTGGCTTACAAGCTTTTCAGACTGTATCTCCCTTATCTTATCGAGGCTCGCGCACTCGATCTCCTGCTGGTAATATCTTTCCAATGCTCTTCCCTCCGTTCACTCTAACGCTTTAATGCGTTGTTGTAACAGAATAACGTATTTTTATTCAAAATTCAAGAGATTTTGCAGGAATTATTTAATTATCTCACCGTAGCATGAGGGCCTTCTGTCCCTGAAAAGTCCCCAGCTAAGCCTTGCCCCGGATATTTCGTCGAGGTCAAATTCGTGAAGCAGTATATCGTCTCCTGTTCTGGCAGCGGAGCAGACTATCGCGCCGGTTTCATCGGCTATGAACGAGGAGCCGTAAAAATCAAGCGAAGAGTTCTGTCCGCCGTTAGCCTCGGTCGGGAGCACCTTCTCCAGTCCGTACCTGTTCGCCGCGATAACCGGAACAACATTGGCTGCAGCATGTCCTTGCATGGTGCGCTGCCAGTGTCCGCTGCTGTCGGTATCAAGGATAGGCTCGGAACCGATCGCCGTCGGGAAGAAAAGAAGCTCTGCTCCCTGAAGAGCCATGCACCTTGCTGTCTCCGGGAACCACTGATCCCAGCATATTCCTACACCGATCCTGCCGAACCTGGTATTCCAGACCTTGAATCCAGTGTTTCCCGGTGTGAAATAAAACTTCTCCTGATAAAAATGGTCGTCCGGGATATGAGTTTTCCTGTATACTCCGAGGAGCTCCCCGCCCGCGTCTATCACCGCGCAGCTGTTGTAAAGAACGTTGATGTCACGCTCGTAGAAGCTTATGATCGTTACGATGCCGAGTTCACCCGACAGATCCCTGAAGCGCGCCACTGCCTTGTTCTCCGAAACCGGCTCCGCATAGTCGTAGTATCCGTAGCACCGTTCCTGACAGAAATAGGGTCTCTCGAAAAGCTCCGGGAGAAGCACTATCTGCGCGCCCCTTGAGGCAGCCTCCCTGACCTTTCGCTCTGCATGATCGATGTTTTCAAGCACACTTCCGGTGCAATTCATCTGAATGGCACAAACCGTGGTTTTTCTCATACTGACTCCGTTCCTTATTATCTTCACTGCTTCTCTCGTTTACCGCCGCTCAGACAGCGGATGCAGGTATCTGCTGAGTGATGCAGTGAATATTTCCTCCTCCGAGGATGATATCCCTCGCGGGTATCCGGATTACCTTTCTGTCCGGGCACTGCTCCTGCAGTATTTGGGCCGCCCGCATGTCGCTCCCGGTATTGTCGCCTCCGAAAGCAGGAACAAGGACAGCTGTATTCGTATAGTAGAAGTTTACGTAACTGGCTGCCAGCCTCTCGCCGGCCTCCCGAACGTCTTCGCCTTCTTCGAACACATAGCCCTCAAGGTCTTCCGCAGTGACCGTCACGGGTACATCCGGGATCGGAAGCTTCGTGACCTCGATTCCCGCGCTGTCAAGCACCTTCAGGCATGCTTCCGACAGAGCGTACTGCGGATCGCCCTTTTTGTCGGTCCATGCAAGGACCGCTTTGTTTTTTCCCGTAAAAGCACATACGTTGTCGACGTGCTCGTTCGTTTCATCGTTATAGATTCCGCGGGGCAGCCAGATAACGCGCTCCGCGCCGAGATATTCAAGAAGTCTTGCCTCTATCTCGCTTTTTGAAAGTCGCGGATTCCTTCCGGGACTTAAAAGACACGCCTCCGTAACAAGCAGCGTCCCCGCTCCGTCGGAATGGATTGATCCGCCCTCAAGAACAAAGTCACCTGCATCATAACACTCATAGCCCGCCCGCTCGCAGAATCGCGAAGCAAAGGCATCGTCCTGCTCCCAGTGCGCGTACAGTCCGTCATATTCTCCGCCCCATGCGTTGAAGCGCCAGTTTATGCCCCTGACCTGTCCGGTTTTACGGGACCTTACGAATGTCGGTGCGACATCGCGCGCCCAGGCATCGTCCGAAGGGATATCGACGAGCTCTATGCGGCCGGGGTCATCTACAGGCAGCAGTTTCTCCGCTGCAGCCCGCGTCCTTTCGTTTACCGCGACCCACATCTTCTCGGAGGTTGATATTTCATTGATAATTCCAGCAAAAACACGCTGTGCGGGTCCGGCACCATAAGGCCAAGAGCCCGGTCTTTCCGGGAAGATCATTATCGTAGCGGCATGACGTTCGTATTCGGCCGGCATATAGAACCCGTCCTTAGACGGTGTTGAATCCGTGATCATATTCATGAAAGCCGCTCCTTAAAGTCCGAATAGCCGAAGCGTTTAACCGTTTCGTATGCTCCGTCCCGGTGCAGTATACCTATCTCGGGAAGAGGCATTCCGTTAAATGTATTGTTCTTGACCATTGAGTAGATCGCCATATCCTCAAAGGAAAGCAGATCTCCCTCATGAAGCTCGTCGTCAAAGCTGTAGTCACCGATGATGTCACCGGCCAGACATGTGCGCGAAGCCAGCTTGTATGTATATTTCTTCTCGCCTGGCTTACCCGAAAGATACAGCGGCGGTCTGTAGGGCATCTCAAGAACATCGGGCATATGGCATGCCGCAGAAGCATCCAGTATGGCGATATCCATGTCATTTCTTACGATATCGCACACACGCGTTACAAGCCAGCCCGCGTTGAGCGCGATCGCCTCGCCGGGCTCCAGGTACACCTCCACGCCGAAGCGTGCCTTAAAATCCTTTATGAGCTTTATCAGGAGGTCCCTGTCGTAATCCTCGCGAGTAATATGATGGCCGCCTCCGAAATTAACCCATTTCAGCCTTCCGATGTATTTCCCGAACTTGTCCTCGAAGGCGGAAAGCGTTTTGGCAAGCGCGTCCGAATTCTGTTCACAGAGCGTATGGAAATGCAGGCC
>CAJOQS010000132.1 GCA_905236925.1 uncultured Lachnospiraceae bacterium
TCCAAATTCTGGATGTATTTCCCTGTTCCGCTCGCAGGCTTTGCCATGATAATCTTCGAGCTGGAAGCTATATACCGTCAGATAAATAAAATGGCCGGGAACGAGACTGAAGCAAAGGAGGTAAAGGCATGAGTGCAAATACGATTGCAATTATAATCCTTCTGGGTTCCTTCCTTCTGATGATCGCGCTCAGGTTCCCGATCGCCTATGCAGTAGGTATTTCCTCGATCCTCTGCTTCCTTTACCGCGGTGTGCCGATCACGACCGTATGCCAGCAGATGGTTAAGGGCATCAATTCGTTCTCGCTGATGGCTGTTCCGTTCTTCATAACCATGGGTGTTCTGATGGGAACGGGCGGTATATCCGAAAAACTGATAGATCTTGCCAATGCGTTCGTAGGCTGGATGACGGGCGGCATGGCGATGGTAAATATCGTGGCTTCGTACTTCTTCGGAGGTATTTCGGGTTCTGCGGCAGCAGACACCGCGTCTCTCGGAAGCATCCTTATCCCAATGATGGTCGAGCAGGGCTATGACGACGATTTCTCGACCGCGGTAACGATAACCTCGTCCTGTGAGGGACTTCTTGTTCCTCCGAGCCACAACATGGTAATCTACGCAATGGCAGCAGGCGGCGTATCCGTAGGAAGCCTGTTCCTTGCCGGATACATTCCGGGCGCGATCCTTGCAATCTCGCTGATGATCGGCTCGTTCATCATTTCAAAAAAGAGACACTATCCGAAGGGCGACAAGTTTTCGCTGAAGGTCCTGCTCAAGCAGCTCCTCAAGTCCTTCTGGGCACTTGCGGCAGTAATCATTGTTGTTGTAGGTGTTGTAGGCGGTCTGTTCACAGCCACAGAGTCTGCAGCGATCGCTGTTATCTACTCGCTTCTTGTCAGCGTTTTCATTTACAAGGGCCTCACCTGGAAGGGTGTATGGAAGGCACTTGAACAGTGCGTTGACACGCTTGCGATCGTGCTGATCCTGATCTCGACATCCTGTGCGTTCGGCTACTGCCTTACCACATTGCATGTTCCGGATCTCGCCGCAAAGGCGATCATCGGCATTACCGACAACAAGGTGATCATTGCGTTACTCATCAACCTGATACTGCTGATCCTCGGTTGTATCATGGACATGTCGCCGATCATTCTGATCGCGACACCGATCCTGCTTCCCATTGCGAAAGCGATCGGCATCGATCCCGTACAGTTCGGTATTATCATGGTGCTCAACTGCGGAATCGGACTTTTAACACCTCCCGTAGGTGCCGTGCTGTTCATCGGTTCGGCTGTGGGCAAGGTTAAGATGGAGAGGGTCGTAAAGGCTACGATACCGTTCTACCTGTGCATGATCATCGCACTTATGCTGATCACGTTTGTTCCCGAGATCTGCATGTTCCTGCCCAACTTATTTATGTGAGCATGAGATAATATAATTACTTGTCCTTCTGTATTTGTCGGGACGCTGCTGTGAACAGTGGCGGCCCGGCAGATTTATACTTGCCCTGTATTAGCGTAAAAGAGTAAAATAAGCTTGTATGGGAATGGAGCCTACTATGCTAGTGGCGTGTATGGCGAGGAATCAGATGCGGTAAAAACCGCATCTAATAGAGGAGAATGATATGGAATATAGATTTCACGCAGAGGCTGCGCCCTTGGATTTTTTTAAGATGTCGATGAAAAAGATGTACAGTTCACCGCTTGGTGTCTGCAACATCGTCTTTTTTATCGCGGCTGTTCTTCTGACAGTGAAATTCTTCAGTGTCGCCTCGCCTCTTGCGCAGGCTTTCATGATCCTGATGTGCCTGCTTATCCCCGTTGTGCAGCCGGTGGGAGTGTATTTCCGTGCTAAAAGCTATGCGCTTGCGATCCCCAAGGACCTTACGATCGGGGCAGGACGCGACGGCATACATGTTGAAACGGGAGAGAAAACGGAGCAAGTGGTCTGGAGTAAAGTCATCAAGGTCATTGATACGGGTGACTGCGTGGTATTGAAGCTCGAAGGAGGTACCGGGTATTTTCTGTTCAACAGGGTGCTCGGCGATAAAAGGAAGTCGTTCATAGACTATGTGAACAGGCAGATAGGATAATAACAATGACCAGAACCGCCTCAGAAAGATCGTGGAGCAGAATGATAAAGGCCGGGTGGAGCAACAGCACTCTCAAAGAGAAGATATCCGCCATGGTCTTTATTGTGTTTGCGATCATTCTTATGACGGTTCTTCTTGATATATGGACAATAAAGATATCACTGTGGGATTTCAGATATTCGCTCCAGAGCAACGAACTGGTCGGAACTCTCGTCGAAGCGATCGAACTCGAATCCGAGGGCTTTGCGGATTATGCGAGGGGGGATATTTCACGCACCGAGCTTGACGGTTTGATGGAGAAGACCCGGAAAGCAGTGAACGGTCTCCAGAAGGACTATAACATGATAGGCGAGGAAAGACTTGCCTGGACCGAGAAGACCGAGAGGGCATATAACATATACCGGCAGAGATGCAACGCATTTTTTGAGATCGATCCGATGTCTCCGGAATTCATAGTCAGGGAATACGAGCTTTTCCGTATGCAGGAGTATCTGAAGGGCTACGGAAGCACGCTTATGTCGTTGACAAGCAAGGCGGTCAACGATTTCTACAAGCAGAGGTTCCCTTTTCTGTTCTTCTTTCCTGCGGTGATCGTGGCGGTTGCGGTAGCGATGATTTCTGTTGTTGCCAAAACATCATCGGCGATGAGCAAAACGCTCGTGGAGCCGATCGAAAAGCTGGCGGACGCCTCGAGAAAGATCGCTGCAAACGACCTTGCGGTGGAGGATGTGGTCGTTGACAACAAGGACGAGATCGGAGACCTGGTTCACGCATTCAATAAAATGAAGTTTGCAACCTCCGAATATATCAGGACTCTCGAGGAAAACAGGGTGGCGCTCGACAGGCTCCATGCCGAGGAGCTTGAAAAGATTGATGCCGAGAACCGTCTCGTCAAGATGCGCTACGAGGTCCTCAGAAACCAGATCAACCCGCACTTTCTTTTCAATACCCTATGCGTCATAAGCGGTATGGCCAAGCTTGAGGATGCCGCAACGACTGACAAGATGATCAATTCGCTCAGCTCGCTGCTCAGATACATTTTAAGAACCGAGGAGAATGAGATATATCTTGAGCAGGAACTTGCGATGATCAGGGACTACATGTATCTTCAGGAGATGCGGTTCGGAGAACGTATCAAATATGTGATCGACTGCGACGAGTCGCTTTATAAGGTCAATATCCCGACCTTCGTTCTGCAGCCCATCATAGAGAACAGCATCATACACGGACTGGCAAAGAAGGAAGAGGGCGGTTACATCCGGATCCATGTATTTGCCGAAGAAGGCGGAAACGAAGAAAAACTGCTCCGTGTGGTAGTGTCGGACACCGGAGTCGGGATCGGGCAGGAAAAACTTGAACAGATACGGAAAGAGCTGTCCGACGAGGGAATTGAGAGAAACTCGATAGGTATGAGCAATATTTACGGCAGATTAAGACTCCTGTACGGGAATGCCGATTTTGATATCGACAGTATCGAGGGCGAAGGAACTGTGGTTAAGTTTGCAATACCCCTGAGGAGCGGAGACACGATATGATAAGGATTGTTGTAGCTGACGACGAGCCGATCGAGAAGGCGGTCGTCAAGAAAATACTTGAAGAGGCATTCGGTCCGGACGTGGAGGTTTATCCTGCCTGCAACGGAAGGGAAGCCGTGGATCTGTGGCGTGAAAAGAAATGCAATATAGCTGTGCTCGACATTTCAATGCCCGGAATAAACGGGCTTGAAGCGGCCGAGATAATCAGAGAGGACGATGAGGACTGTGTGATAGTGTTCCTTACCGCGTTCGACGAGTTCGATTATGCGCAGAAGGCGATACGCGTGCGTGCGCTTGATTACCTCCTGAAGCCTGTCAGTGAGAAGGAACTTGTCACAGTGCTCGAGGAAGCGATCAGGATCACCGAGAACGGAGGAAACGAAAAACGCAACATTTCCGCTCCTGCACCGGATAAGGAAGATTTTTCCTCGGCCAAGCAGGCTGCTATCAAGAAGCTGATAACCGGATTTGTCGAAGAAAACTATGTTCACGATATCTCACTGTCGGATGCTGCCAATGCGCTGCATTATTCTGAACCTTATTTCTGTAAGATATTCAAGGACTGCTTCGGGAAAAGCTTTGTCCTGTATCTTACCGAGCTCCGTGTGGAAAAATCGAAGCAGCTGTTGAATGACATTACGGTCAATGTGAAGGATATCTGCGCCAAGGTCGGCTTCAGGGATTCAAATTATTACACCAAAGTATTTAAACGAATGGAAGGAATGACGCCGACAGAGTACAGGATCTTCCGGGGGATCATATGAAGAGCAAACGGATAGTTTTCGCGGTAATAGCTGCGCTGTGCCTGCTCATAGCGGTCAGTGTTGCGGTGAAGCTCCTTAACAGGGAGCCGGAGCCGGAATACGTCTTTACGTACGCCGAAAACCAGTCCGACGGGTATCCTACTTCGATGGGCGCCTACCGTTTTGCCGAGCTCGTGAAGGAGAGAACGAACGGCAGGATAAGGATCGTTGTCTATACATCA
>CAJOQS010000133.1 GCA_905236925.1 uncultured Lachnospiraceae bacterium
CCTCGGAACGCTTGATACGGACAGGGCCGTAGGGTGTCTCCCTTGTATATACGTCCCTGTCGAGGATGTAGCGGGTCACTTCTTTTTCACGCACACCGATAGTCGAGGTATATTTGAAGAAGGCTTTTATGACAGCCTGTTTCGTTTCAGAGTCACATATTGCACTGATGAGAATGCCGGGACGGCCCTTTTTCATGCCTGCCTGAAGGGTAAAGACATCCGCAGCTCCCGCTTCAAATATGCGCTCGGCTGCAGATCCGACCTGTTCTCCGGTCATGTCATCGACATTAGCGGATATTTCATACCTGATCTCGTTGCCGCGCCGCTCCTCGTTCCCGAGCATGGCTCTGACGCAGTTGGCTGCCGGAAAATCCTTCTTTCCCATGCCGTATCCGATGGCATCGACACTCATTACGGGCATTTTCCCGAATTCATCCGCAAAATGCTTAAGAAGCGCAGCTCCGGTAGGCGTGCACAGTTCTCCCTGTATGTCGCCGCCGTAGATCGGTATTCCCTTAAGGATAAGCGCGGTCGCAGGCGCGGGTACGGGAAGTATGCCGTGTGCGCACCTTACTTTTCCCGATCCGACATGCACAGGCGAAGCTACAATCCTGTCGGGAGACAGGCGGTCTAACATGAGGCATACCGCCGTAACATCCGCTATTGCGTCAAATGCTCCGAGCTCGTGGAAATGTACCTCCGTCACGGGACGGTCATGAACATGACTCTCCGCTTCGGCAATAAGCCCGTATACTTTGATAACGTTCTTCCTGACTGTTTCCGGGATCTTAAGGGCATTTACGACAGCCTCGATATCCTTCATTGTACGGTGTTCAACGCCGTGATCATGGTGTTCAGGATGCCCGTGACCGTCGCTGTGTTCAAGGTTCTCATGATGCTCATGATGGTCATGGCCGCCGTGTACGTGGCCTTCCTCATGACTATCCGCAGGACCTTCTTCCTCACCATTTATCAGCACCGTCATATGGGTTCCGGTTATGCCGCATTTGATCGAAGCCTCTGCCTTATATCTCACCTGCGGTATCCCGATCGTATTCAGTTCGTCCAGCACTGCCTGACGGTCAGGCATCAGTTCCAGAAGCGCAGCGCTCAGCATATCTCCCGCAGCGCCCATTCCGCAGTCAAGATAAAGAGTTTTCATCGATTGCTCCTTTTCAGTTGTTTCTAACAAGTCCCGCGCGCGAAAGCGCAAGTATAACGGGAGGGATCAGCACGATATGGAGTATGATGCCCGGAACCGCATTGATAAAGGCTCCGGCAAGGAACATCTTCATTGTGAATTCGGATCCCGAAAGACCCAGGACCGCCCACTTTACAACGCCCCAGACAACGCGTCCCGCGAGCATGCCGCAGACAAGGCTCACATATACGCTCCATGCCTTTCTCGGAAGAACGCGGTAGAGTATTCCGGCAACCGCGCCGTAGGTCGCAAGTTCAAACGCCATACATACCGCGTCAGGGAAAAGCGCAGGCATTCCGAAAAGGAAGGACCTCAGTATGGGTGCGATAAGCCCCACAACCAGACCCCACGGCCATCCGCACAGAAAACCGCAGATGAATACCGGAATGTGCATCGGACTCAGGCGCTTTCCTATCTCGGGTATCTGTCCCGTGATAAACGGCAGCACCATGCACAGTGAAAGGCACACTGCCGCATAGACCATTTTGATCAAAGCATCTCTTTTGTTTTTTGTTGCATCGTTCATTTCTCCACCCCGCTTATATTTTTATCATTTTCTCTTAAGTATCTTACGCGCGACCGCAAGTCCGACCCTGAAGTGCGGCGGACGCAGAGCCCTGTCCGCTTCCTTGAGCTTCTCCCTTATCGGAAGATGCTGGGGACAGTGAGCCTCACATTTACCGCAGCCCACGCACTGCGACGGGAATGCAGGCTCGCTTCTCATGCCGACATTCTGTATATATTCAAGGCGTACTCGCCTCTTGTTGTTCTTCTCAAGGAACATCAGGTTGTAGGAATGGAATGCCGCCGGGATATCGACACCCTTCGGGCAGGGCATACAGTACCTGCAGCCGGTGCATCCGACCTTTTCACGCTCACGGATGATCTTTTTGATGCGATCCACAAGCTCGAAGGTCTCGGGAGTGAAATCACCGGCATCGGCGGATGACGCGACCCGCACGTTTTCCTCGACCATTCCGATCGAATTCATGCCTGAAAGCACGCAGGTCACTCCGGGCTGGTTCCACAGCCACCTCAGCCCCAGCTCGGCGGGCGTATATCCCGTTCCGCTGTTTTTGAGCTCCTCGCGGGCCTTGTCGGGAAGATCCACCAGCTTTCCGCCGCGCAGAGGCTCCATTATGATAACAGGAACACCCTTCTGCTGTGCAGCTTCAAGTCCCTTCCTTCCGGCCTGGCTGGTCTCGTCAAGATAGTTGTACTGTATCTGACAGAAATCCCAGTCGTATGCATTCAGCAGCTTTAAAAAGGTTTCGGTATTGCCGTGGTAGGAGAAACCGATATTCCTGATGCTGCCTTCTTCCTTCCTGCTGCGAATCCATTCCTCGATGCCGAGCTTCTTAAGGTTTTCCCACTCCGCATAGTCCGTAAACATATGCATGAGATAATAATCGATGTAATCCGTCCTGAGGCGTTCGAGCTCCTCATTAAAGGTCTTGTCGATGCTCTTGGCGGAACGCATTATGTACTGCGGAAGCTTGGTCGCGATATAGACCTTGTCCCTGCAGTGCTCCTCTTCAAGTATCCTTCCGAGGCACTCCTCGCTTCCGGGATAGATATATGCGGTATCGTAATAGTTTATCCCGAGCTCTATTCCGCGCATTATCTCCTTCTTGGCCTTCTCGTAATCGATAGAGCCGCCCTTCCGGGTGAAGCGCATACAGCCGTAGCCGAGCTGGGATATCTGTTTTCCGTATCTGTCAGACCTGTATTTCATCGTAGCCCCCTTGTGTCAAACCGCCGCCTTTATCTTTTTCATTATAAACTAGGGGAAAGAGGGGTTTCAAGTATCGGAATATTAAAAGAAATGAAAAACAAAATAAAAAAACCGCTAAAGAAGCGGTTATGAAAAAGTGTCGGTCACCGAAGGTGACGGGGTGTAAATTGGCTTGTCAGTGGACCATAGGGGGATCGAACCCCTGACCTCCAGATTGCGAACCTGGCGCTCTCCCAGCTGAGCTAATAGCCCGTTACCTAAGCGATTATATCACAGTTCTGAAATAAAGCAAGAAAAACGTTAATCAATCCCAGGTGTATTCCACGACCTCACAGTTCGGGATCCCGAATGCCGCGTATTCCTCGTTTGACTCACTGAAAAAATAGGACTGGACGGATCTTACAATTCCGTTGTGCGCGACAACGATATAGGTATGGGGATCCTTTTTGAGATCGTCGAGGAAATTATAGATACGCTGAGCGAGCTGCAGGTTTGACTCTCCGTCTTTATGCCTGTCGGCGAACTGCTGCTTTGCTCCGAAAAAATCGGGGGTATTCCAGTTCAGGCCCTCAAATGCACCGAAATTCTGCTCGATGATGCGCTCATCGACGCGCACATTCAGACCGGTTATCCCGGCAATGATCTGCGCGGTTTCTCTGGCTCTCGAAAGAGGCGAGCAGATGATACCGTCCGCGCGGATGCCTCTCTCGATAATACGGGAAGCCGTCTGCCTTGCCTGCTCACGGCCCTTTTCGGTAAGCGGTATATCAGTCTGTCCGCATATTTTCTTAAGGACATTCCACTCAGACTCTCCGTGACGTACAAAATAAAGCTTCCCCATTATGAACCTCCGTCCGTGCTGCTCTTTTCTTCCCCTTCAGAAATAATACTCCCGGTTGAAATATTTGTCTACAGTTTTTGATTCGTTGCGCACCGTAGTACCTTATGATAAAATAAGTTATTAGGTCAGACTCGCGAATTGCTTCGCAATTTGC
>CAJOQS010000134.1 GCA_905236925.1 uncultured Lachnospiraceae bacterium
AAGGAGGAGCAGCTTACAACTCAGAAGCTTGAAACTATACGAGCTTTGGATGCGATCGCGAAAAAACGCGGGCAGACGCTTGCCGAGATGGCACTGGCTTGGATCCTGCATGACGGCATCATTACCACGGTTCTCGTCGGTGCATCGAAGCCGGAGCAGATAACAGATAATATCAAGGCGGCTCAGAATACGGAATTCAGCGCCGAAGAACTGGCGGAGATCGACAGGCTGACGGCGTAAAATAATGCGGTCTTTGACCGCGTGAATGAGGACAATACATGAGATTCAGCATAATCATACCGTTCAAAAGGGGAACGGAATACCTGCGCGACTGTCTGCAGAGTCTTGCAGAGCAGGTGGCATATACATATCTTGACGGGACGCCGACAGCCTCCGACGCGTCGGTGACCGATCCCGATGGCCGGCTCAGGCTGTATAAGACCGAGCCGTATCGGAACTTTGAAGTGATCCTTGTACTCGATGACCCGGTGGACGATGTCAGCGGTATCATAGATGAATACAGGGATCAGTATGCCCTGAAGGTTCTTGACAAGATCGGCGGAACCGGCGTCAGTGCCGCAAGGAATGCGGGTATACAGGCTGCTTCGGGCGATTACGTCTATTTCCTTGACAGCGACGACTTCCTGTACACCGATGCACTGTTCAGGCTGGAGGAAGCCTCGGCGTATTCCGAATATCCCGATCTCATGTACGGAAAAAAGATCTGGTCGTGGTACTCACGCTCGGGATTTATCGCTGTTCAGACCGGACTTGTGGAGAACGTGCTCAAGGAAGATGAGATCCGTGCGCGCAAAAAGGTCAGCCGCAGAAGGTTCTTCCGCTCGATCCTTGCAAATGTTTTCGGGCTCAAGACCGCGAAAATGAAGGAGAACGGCGAGTCCTTAATGGACGAGGAGCAGGAGATTGCGGAGGCTATTGAAACGATCCGTGAGAAAAGAAGGCTCGAACGTTCGGAGGAGAAGGACGAGACCCGCGAAAAAGAAGAAAAACTGCGCGGAAAGCTGAGCGAGAGCGAGTTTATTGAATTCAGACGTCAGAATGCTACCCGTTTTCTTGTTTATAACCGCAACGGAATAGGCAATATATCGATCCTTCATGTGGCCGTAAAGAGGTCTCTGATCGCAGAAAACGGCATTACTTTTCCGGAGGATAACCGATATTACGCGGACTGCAGCTTTGTGTGCGAGGTGCTTTATCACTCGGTTTCCTTCCGCAAATGCTATCTCTCGAAATACGTTAAGCGCAAGCACAACGATCCGATCAATTTCCCTTCGATAGCGCAGGAGAAATCGGATTCCCGCTTCGACGAGCTTATCGCTTCATATGAGAACGCGATGAAGCGGATTCCGGCGGACAATACCGTGCGGTTCATGCTTGATCTTAAGTTTATATTCTACTGCACGGGATTTTATGCGACTCAGATACGACGCAGCGGATCCGATCTGTGGCGTACCACGCGCCTTGAAGCTGTCCGCCGCGTTCTTGATATGATCCCCGCATCGACAGTCAAGCAGGTCGACCTGTACAAAAAGAGGATCATCAAGGCGATCAGGGCTAATGATCCCGACAAGGTTCACAGGATCGTGTCGAGAAAGCTTGCCGTGAAGAAGGCATGGCGCTGCATCACATCACGCGGAGCAAGAAGAAACGCCATCTACGAGCACATATTCATGAAAAAGCCCATCGAGGAAAAATGGGTCATTTTCGAGTGCTTCTTCGGAAAAACCTACGGCGACAATCCGAAGGGCATCTACGAGTATATCGCGAAGAATATGCCCGAGGGCTACCGTCTGATCTGGAGCATGGAAAAGCCCGGACACAGCAATATTCCCTACGCCCACAAAACGGTTAAGCGCAACGGACTCAGATACGCCTATTATCTTGCACGGTGCAAATATATCGTCTTTAATACAAAACAGCCCGGCTGGATGAAGAAGCGCGACGGGCAGGTATTTGTCGAGACCTGGCACGGAACACCGCTTAAACGCCTCGCATTCGACATGGAGGACAATTTCTCTGCTTCTCCCGGATACAAGCAGCAGATATACGGACTTACCCGCAAGTGGGATTATCTGGTTTCAGCCAATTCCTTCTCTACAGAAAAGTTCCGCAGCTGCTTCATGTATAAGGGGAAGATGCTGGAGTACGGCTATCCCCGCAATGATATCCTGCACAGACCGGACAGGGATGAGGTCGCCGCGTCGATCAGGGCAAAGCTCGGTATCCCGGCAGATAAGAAGACTATTCTCTATGCGCCTACATGGCGTGACGACGAGTATTACGGCGCGGGTCAGTACAAATTCACTCTGAAGCTCGAGCTTCCCAAGCTTCGCGCGGCTCTCGGCGATGAATATGTGATCCTTCTGAGGACGCATTATTATATCGCGGACAAGCTTGATGTAACGGGAATGGAGGGTTTTGCGTACAATCTCAGCAAGTACGACGATATCGCGGACATTTACCTGATATCCGATATCTGTATCACGGATTATTCGTCGGTATTCTTTGATTACGCGAACCTCAGGCGCCCGATGCTCTTCTATACCTACGACATCGACAAGTACAGGGATATGCTGAGGGGCTTCTACTTCGACATGGAAGCTACGGTTCCCGGACCGCTGCTGTACACAACGGAAGAAGTTATCGAGGCCATAAAGGATATAGATGCCGTCAGCAGCAGGTTTGCCGACCGCTACAACGAGTTCTATGAACGTTTCTGCGGATGGGAGGACGGACACGCCTCCGAGAACATAGTAAGGCAGGTTATTCTCGGGGAAAAGGTGCAGAAGCGGGCCTGAACAAATTGACAAAAAGAGCTAAAGAAAGTATCATATACGCGGCCGGTGGAAAGCCGGCCGCGTAGTTTTGCGTGAATAGTTTTTGCGGGCGTGGTGGAATTCATGGCAGCGGAGCTTGCTCTGCTGCAGGCAGACAGAACTGCGAAGCAGTTAGGTGTCTGCCAATTCTGCTGGAAGTTAATAGTTTGCGGGCGTATATGGTGAAATTGGCAGACACGCCAGATTTAGGTTCTGGTGCGAGAGCGTGCAGGTTCGAGTCCTGTTATCCGCATGTTATTATATCAAGCCGAGGGGGACTCTTCACCGGCATCATTGATGCCCAACACTCGCTTCGCCGAGTGTTGAGTGGTTCGAGTCCTGTTATCCGCAGTCTTTACACTTTTAAGGATTTAATCATATTATGTTAAACAACATTTATTCGGTTGCGACGCAGGTTCTTATCCTCTTCATCCTGATCGGGGTGGGGGCGGTCTGCAGAAAAGTCCGCCTTCTCGACGACAAGGTTGTTTCGGGAATGTCGAATCTGGTCGTAAACATTGTAACTCCAGCCAATATAATCGTTGCCTTCTGCCGCGAGTTCAAGACCGAGCTGCTGGTCAACCTGCTGCTCAGTTTTCTTGCGGCTTTTTTGACGTTCGGGATCGCAACGATCCTTGCGAAGCTGCTGATACGCGAGAAGGACGAGGACAAAAGATGCGTACTCAGGTTTGCCGCCGCGTATCCCAACGCCGGATACATGGGAATACCTCTTCAGACGGCATTGCTCGGTGAGATTGGAGTGTTCTACTGCGCGGCCTACATCGGCATGTTCCACATGTATGTATGGACATACGGAGTCCATCTGCTCAGCCGTGAAAAGGGCGGAAACAATCTGAAAAAGATACTCCTGAGCCCTTGCATTATCGCGATAATAATCGGGCTTGTCCTGTTTGCACTTCCCGTAACACCGCCCGATATTATCATGTCGCCCCTGCGTTCGCTTGCTTCCCTTGCCACGCCCGTGCCCATGATCATCATCGGTTATTATCTGGCGGGAAGTGATTTCAAGGCATTCTTCGGAAACAGGAACATTTATATAGCCGCCTTTATC
>CAJOQS010000135.1 GCA_905236925.1 uncultured Lachnospiraceae bacterium
GACGGAGTTCGGATCAGACCCCTTATCTTCGGCGGCGGACAGCAGAAGGACAGGCGTTCCGGTACGGAAAACGTACCCGCTATCGTTGGGCTCGGTGAAGCGGCGAAGGAGATCTATACGGATCATGCTGCAAAGGTCCGTCATTTATATAATCTCAAGGAGCATTTTGTTTCAAGGATCGGCGAAGTTGAAGGTGCTCACCTGAATGCCCTTGAGGATACCACACCCGAAGCGGTCGCAAAAACCGCACCCCATATCGTAAGTGTGAGCTTTGACGGGATAAAGGCCGAAGTCCTGCTGCATGCGCTTGAGGAAAAGCAGGTGTACGTAAGCTCCGGATCGGCGTGCTCGTCAAATCATCCCGGGATCAGCGGAACGTTGAAGGCCATCGGCGTGGACAAAAAGCTGCTTGACTCGACTTTGAGGTTCAGCTTTTCAGTCAACACGACCATGGAAGAAATTGATTATGCAATAGAACAGTTAAAGGTCCTGGTTCCGAAATACAACCGGTTCCAAAGGCGATAGATACGGAGGTCTTAAATGTTATACAGGGCATTGCTTATAAAATATGCCGAGATAGGTATCAAAGGAAAAAACAGATATGTATTTGAGGACGCGCTCTGCGACAAGGTCAGGGAGCGTCTGAGCGAGGTGGCGGAGGGCTTTGTCTGCAAAAGAGAGCAGGGCAGGATATTTGTATCGTGTCCCGAGGAATATGATTTCGATGAAGCGATAGCGAAGATAAAGACCGTTTTCGGTGTGTGGGCCATCTGTCCCGCAGGCGTTATAGAAGACGCTTCGTGGGATAACCTGACTGTGAAGGTAGGGGATTTTATTGAAGCAGTATATCCCGACAGGAATTTCACCTTCAAGGTCGAGGCAAGACGTGCTGACAAGTCGTATCCCATGCAGTCTCCCGAGATTTGTTCCGAAATGGGCGGTTACCTTCTTGAACGCTTCCCGGAGCTCAAGGTTGATGTGCATAAGCCCGATGTCACGGTTCAGGTTGAGATCAGAACAAACGCGTATGTCTTCACTCAGACGATCCCCGGACCCGGAGGAATGCCGGTTGGTGCCAACGGACGCGCAATGCTCCTTCTTTCGGGCGGTATCGACAGCCCCGTGGCCGGATATATGATAGCAAAGCGCGGAGTGGCTATCGATGCAACATATTTCCATGCACCCCCGTACACCAGCGAGCAGGCCAAGCAGAAGGTGGTGGACCTTGCAAAGCTTATCAGTGTTTACACCGGTCCTATCAGGCTCCATGTAGTCAATTTCACGGATGTGCAGTTAGAGATCATAGATAAATGCCCCCGCGACGAGCTGACCATTATCATGAGACGATATATGATGAGGATCGCGGAGCATTTTGCACACGAATGCAGGTCTCTGGCTCTTGTTACCGGAGAGAGCATAGGCCAGGTCGCAAGCCAGACTATGCAGAGCCTTGCGGCTACGAATGCAGTCTGCACACTGCCTGTTTACAGACCTCTTATTGCTTTTGACAAGCAGGATATCGTGGATATCGCACTGAAAATAAATACATATGAGACTTCGATAGAGCCCTACGAGGACTGCTGCACCATATTTGTTGCAAAGCATCCCGTTACAAAGCCCATTATCGGTGTTATCGAGCGTTCGGAAAAGAAGCTCGAGGGCACGATAGAAGCGCTTGTGGAAGAAGCGATAAAGACCGTGGAAGTAATAGAAATAGGATAAAAGAAAAGCGGGCCGCACTTATGCGACCCGCTGTTAAACTCTAATGGATGAAGCCCGGTGGGGCTTCGGCTTGCATTGCAGATTAGCCGATGATGTAGGGCTTGAGCGCGTTAAGGATCTCGTCAGCGTTGGTCTCGGCATGAATGTTCAGATCGATGGGCTTGGAAAGGTCAAGGGAGAAAATTCCCATGATCGACTTAGCGTCGATAACGTACCTTCCGGATACCAGATCGAAATCGGAATCATACTTGGTTACAACATTAACAAATGACTTAACTGCGTCGATGGAGTTTAAACTAACTTTTACTGTTTTCATTTTCCTTCTCCTTTGCTTCAACTATGACACACTCGCGAATTGCTTCGCAATTTGCTCGTTATAAAACGGATCGCTTCGCGATCGTATTATATATTATACAATTAGTGAAGAAATAGTCAATATGCAGAGTTCATAAACTTTATGCAGTCGATTTTGGCAAACCGAAAAATGTATTGCCCGCAATGGGGATTTGAAAACACCAAATTGTGCATGTTGCACAAAATAAGAAAGGGATTATTGTGAATAATACCGACAAACTCGTTTTTGAAGGGAAGAAGGCCGCATATCTTTCTCTTGGCTGCAAGGTCAATTCCTATGAGACCGACGCTATCAGAAAGCAGTTCGAAGAATGCGGTGCGGAGACGGTGGATTTTGACGATGCCTGCAAGGGTACCGGCGGGATACATGCCGACTTTTTTATAATCAATACCTGCTCCGTTACCAATATTGCCGACAGGAAATCAAGGCAGATGCTGCGAAGAGCCAGACAGAACAACCCGGATGCCGTGATCGCCGCAACCGGCTGCTATGCGCAGATCGGTGCGCAGGAACTGATCGATTCCGGCTGTGCGGACATAGTTGCCGGGAATTCGCATAAGACCGAGCTGATAGAGATGGTGGCGAAGCGCTTGGCGACAGGACATAACGAAACAGTGGATGAGTGCGACTGCAAAAATGCCTCGGAAGGGCTCAACGTCACCTCTATGAAGGACGAGTACGACTATGAGGACATGACGATCGATTCCTGCGACGAGCGCGTAAGAGCGTATGTCAAGGTCGAAGACGGCTGCAACCAGTTCTGCACCTATTGCCTGATCCCGTATGCCAGGGGGCGAGTCAGGTCGAGATCCGAGGAGAGCGTGGTTGAAGAAGTCAAGGACCTCATAAAGAACGGTTTCCGCGAGGTCGTGCTTACGGGTATACATCTTTCGTCCTACGGAATGAAGAACTATGAGCAGGATGATACATTTGATCATGTACCGCTTCTGAACCTGATAAAGAAGGTTGCCGCGATTGATGGACTTGAACGTATCCGGCTGGGGTCTCTCGAACCCAGGATCATTACCCTCGAATTTGCGGAAGCCCTTGCATCGGAAGCAAAATTCTGCCCGTACTTCCATCTTTCGCTCCAGAGCGGCTGCGATGCGGTTCTCAAAAGAATGAACAGGCATTACAGCGCCGCCGAGTTTAAAGAAAAGGTCGGGCTCCTCCGC
>CAJOQS010000136.1 GCA_905236925.1 uncultured Lachnospiraceae bacterium
CGTAAACAACAACATTCCTGACTCCGACACCGCTTATCGAGCCATTGAACATAGACTGCGGCTCGCCTTCCCATTTTCCGAGGAAATACTCATCCCTGCCGTTGCTGCCCTCAAGACGCCCGGGAAAACGGGGGATATCCTCTCTCGTATCGCTGAGTACGAGTCTGGCTCCCTTGGCTATCTCCACTCGTATATCGCTCTTAAGATAGATACCGCGGTGAAGATAAGTTCCCTCGGGTATCAGGACCTTGCCGTTCTCCGGACAGCACATGATCGCAGCCTGTATGAAGGAGGTATCGTCATGACTGCCGTCGCCGAAGGCTCCGAACTCCCTGACATTGACCGCAGCAGAGACAGCAAGGGTTGAAAACTCAGCTTTGAACTCACCCTCTCCCGCGCCGTCAAAAACCGCCTCTGCCTCATACGCGGTTCCGGCTTCAAGTCCGAAAACGGTAACAATGCAGCGGTTGTCGCGCACCTGTGCCGCGACCTTCTTTGCAGAGTCCGATGCGTTTCTGACAGTAAGCTCGTAGGGTCTTAATGTATTGTATTTTCCGCCGTCGTCAAGATCGAAGGTGACTGATCCGGGTGTGACGCATAAAACCTTCATCATAAGGTAACTCCCTGTTTAAAGATAGTCATGCTGTGATAGCCCGCCTTTTCCGAGCTTACATATTTTCCGGAAGCAACATCGAGCACATAATCGTAAAGCTCCGCAGCGATCTCATCCGCTCCCGCCTCGGTGCTCACAAGCCTGCCCGCGTCAAAATCGATCCAGTTGGACTTGCGAGATGCAAGGTTCGAATTGCTGGAAATCTTGACAGTGGGAACCGGCGAGGAAAGAGGTGTTCCCCTTCCCGTCGTAAACAGTATGATATGCGCGCCTGCTGCCGCCAGTGCCGTTACAGCGACCATATCATTGCCGGGACCCTCCAGAAGGTTAAGACCCTTCGTGCATATCCGATCTCCGTATTTGAGCACGTCACTGACTTCTGCGCTTCCCGATTTCTGAACGCAGCCCAGGGATTTATCCTCAAGAGTCGTTATGCCGCCCGCCTTGTTTCCGGGCGAGGGATTCTCATATATAACCTGATTGTTCCGCTCATAATAATCCTTGAAATCATTAATGAGTGAAACCGTTTTATCGAATACTTCCCTGTTCTTTGCCCTGTTCATCAGAAGCTGCTCGGCGCCGAACATTTCCGGAACCTCGGTGAGTATCGAAGTACCTCCGCAGGATACGAGCATATCGGAGAACAGACCTGTAAGAGGATTCGCAGTGATGCCCGAAAAACCGTCGCTTCCGCCGCATTTAAGGCCGACCGTCAGCTCCGATACGGGTATCTCGGTCCTTCTGTCCTTTCCGGCAATAACGATCAGCTCATCGAGCAGGTGTGCTCCTTCAGCCATCTCGTCTTCGCATTCCTGACATACCAGAAATCTGGTACGTTCCTCATCTATTCCTTCAAGGTAAGGCTTCATATGGTCCAGGTTATTGTTTTCGCATCCGAGCGACAGGAACAGCACACCTCCGCAGTTGGGATGATGCGCCAGATCGCCGAGGATCATGGCAGTGTGCTCCTGATCGTCACCCATCTGCGAGCATCCGTAGGGATGTGTCATCGCCACAACGGCATCGACAGCCTCCGGCTTTTTCGCGTTAAACTCTGCAGCCAGAGCTTCCGCGATGTGGTTCACGCATCCGACCGTAGGAATTATCCAGATTTCGTTGCGGACTCCGGCGCCGTTCTTTCTCCTGTAGCCCATAAAGGTCTTCCAGAGATTATTGTACTTCGCGCCAGGCTCAGTTCCGCCTGCCGGAACCGGATCGTACCGGTAATCGAGTTTTCCCGACAGACCGGTGCGTACATTATGGACGTGGACCCAGTCGCCTTCCTTTATGCCGCATTTGGCATAGCCTATGACATTGCCGTATTTAATTACCGGAGAGCCCTCCGGAATATCGCACAGCGCGACCTTATGCCCCGCGGGGATCTTGTCATTTCCCTCAAGCATTACCATAACATTGTCGCGCTCGTTGATCTTAATGCTTTTTTTCATCCCTGTTCCTGCCTTTCGGTCCTAGACCGCGCTTATTTCATAGCCGCTCTGACGCCCTTGGTTCTGATCGCCTCAAGATCCTTGATGACAGCTGCCTTAAACTCTGCGCAGCCCTTTGAATCCATCTTTGAGAATGCTGCTTTTTCCATCTCAAAATATGCGTTTACAAGCTCATCTGCAGACTTGCCGCAGTTCTCTGCGAAGAAATCGAGCACATCCGAGTCATCCTTTATCTGATAGGTGTTGTCGCCGCGATGTCCGATAAGGCAGCCCTCTCCGCGCTCATTCGAGCTGTAGAAGTTGATCAGTGCAGCCAGCGAGAACGCAAGCTTCTCCGGAACCTTTCCGAACCTGTTGTAATATTCGATCACGCTCGGAAGACATCTTGCTCTCCATTTCGATACCGAATTAAGTGCAATCGAAAGCAGCTCATGCCTGATGAATGGATTCTCAAAACGGCTCTTTACCGCGTCGGCGAACGCGAGCAGATCCTCCTTTGGAAGATCGAGTGTGGGAATGACCTCATCGTAGATGACATCATGCATGAAGCCTGCGAAATCCGCGTCCTTCATCGATTCTCCGACTGTATCGTTGCCAGCCATATAGGATGCGAGAACGAACGAGGTATGTGCGCCGTTCAGGATACGAACCTTGCGCTGCTTGTAAGGCTTCTGGTTGTCGGTGAAGATAACGGGAAGGCCTGTCTTTGCAAGAGGCAGCTCCTCGCTGATATCCTTCGCGGACTCGATTACCCACAGAGCGAAGGGCTCGCAGGTATCAAGAAGATTGTCCTCATATCCGAGATCCTTCCAAAGCTGTTCGTACTCGGTCCTGGGATAGCCCGTAACGATTCGGTCAACAAGTGTAGATGTGAAGATGCATGCATCCTCGACCCACTTCCTGAATCCGTCTCCGAGCTTCCAGTTCTCAACCTGCTTCAGGACACACTTTTTAAGCTCGATACCGTTGTCGTCGATAAGCTCGACGGGAAGGATAACAAGTCCCTTGTCCGCAGCTCCGTCAAAAGCCTTGTAGCGTTCAAACAGGAACTTAGTGAGCTTTCCGGGATAGCTGGAGGGAGGGCATGCCTCGAAGGTGTCGTTTGCGTCATAAACGATACCGGCCTCGGTCGTGTTGGATACGATATATCTTAATGTATCGAGTTTTGCGTACTCATTGTATTTCTCATAGTCCGAGTAGGGATCTACGGCATCCTTTACTGAAGTGATGACTCTTTTTTCAACGTATTCCCTGCCGTCCTTAAGACCGCGGAGCAAAACCGTATAGTTGCAGTCCTGCTTTCTGAAATTCTCAAGGCTTCCGAGAGCAATGGGCTTTACAAGTACGATGCTGCCGTCAAAGGTTCCCTTTTCATTCATGATGTCGATCATGTAATCAACAAACGCGCGGAGGAAGCCTCCCTCACCGAACTGAAGTACCTTAACGGGCCTGTCTTTCTTTGTAAACATTGAAGAATCAATAGTGTTCATGTTTTGTCTCTCCTTTGTATTATAAATTGATCTGTGAAACCATGTTACGGATTCGGGCTCACGAATGTAAGCCCTTACATAGTCATATAATATATCCGCAGCGTCACTGAGTCAAGTCAATTTTTCTTTTGTTTTTGTGGTTTTTCAGGCGTTTTTGTATTGCTTTTTCATCCTGTTTCATATATAATCAGATTATGCAGATTGAGCAAAAAACGAGTGATTTTTTGTAATTGCTTACATTTCTTCTCTCCGGTCGATCCTGAACTGCTCCTTCTGCCGTATCCGGAGCGCTTGCGCCCTGCGGGCTTGAGCTGCTAATTTCAAACGGATACGTTATCCATGCGTTATGACGATTTACGATATTTCCCAGAAGGCCGGTGTTTCGATAGCCACCGTTTCGCGTGTTTTAAACGGCAGTGACAAGGTCAGTGCAAAAACCCGCAAGAAGGTTCTCGACGTTATGGAGCGGTATTCCTATACCCCCAACGCGTTTGCCCGCGGACTCGGACTCAACACCTCACACACGGTCGGGATACTCTGTGCCGATTCATCCGACCTGTATCTCGCCAAGGCCGTCTACTATCTGGAGCAGATGCTGCGCGACAAGGGCTACGACTGCATCCTGTGCTGCTGCGGCTACAACCTCGAGAACAAGATCAAGTACAGCAATCTTCTTCTTTCCAAAAAGGTGGACAGCATTGTGTTCGTCGGTTCAAACTTCGTTGAGGCCAACGAGGAGAGCAACTCCTACATACGCGATATCGCGTGCACGCACCCCGTCATGATACTCAATGCCGACTATGCCGCACCGAACGTGTACAGTTGTCTCTGCGACGACTACCATGCGGTTCTCGAGGCTACCGAGGAGCTGATATCATCCGGTCGAAAGAACATAATCTATATTTATAATTCAACCTCTTATTCAGGTTCCAAAAAGCTTACGGGCTATATGGACGCAATGAACACCCACGGACTGACTGCGGTCACCGAGTTCATCGACAGGCGTTACGAGGTTTCCGACGAGATACTCGATACCGCAAAAACCCTCGAGGGCCTCTGCAGTTCGGGCACCAAGGTCGACGCCGTTGTCTGCGCGGACGACCAGCTCGCTCTCGGAGCAGTTAAGTTTGCCCGGCGCGCAGGACTTTCGATCCCTCAGGATATCGCGATCATCGGCTACAATAACTCAATGCTCGCGGTCTCCAACGAGCCCGAGCTTACCTCGGTCGACAACCGGCTTGAGCTTCTGTGCAAGCAGCTTGTCAATAATCTCATCGAAATACTCTCCGGTGCCGAGATCCCCCGGAAAACCATTTATTCCGGCCTCCTCGTCAAAAGAGGCACTACCTGAAATATTTAAAACCCGACTCGTTCAACAGAGTCGGGTTTTTATTCTTTCCTCTGTCACAGCATCAAAGAGGTATATGTGACCGTAATCTATCGTAAAGCTTATCTGTGAATCGATCTCGGGTGTCATGTGGGGATCGATCTTCAATATCGACGAAATGCCGTCAATATCGATATACACATTCGTATTGTCTCCGAGCAGCTCGGTAAGTTCCACCTTGCAGTCGAGCTTTACGGCATTTTCGGGTTTTGCTGCATTAACATCGCAGAGGGCGACATGCTCGGGTCTGAAGCCGAACGCGATCTCCTTGCCTTCAAGCTCCGTAATAACCGCCTGATCCGCGATGCCCGAAAGCTCGATATCTGTTTTGCCAATTCCAATTTTCCCGCCCTTTACGACGGTTCGGATGAAGTTCATCGGAGGCTCGCCTATGAAGCCCGCCACAAACATGTTCACCGGATCAAAGTAAAGGTCGTGAGGTGTTCCTATCTGCTGTATGTAGCCTTCCTTCATTACCACGATCCTGTCGGCCATGGTCATCGCTTCGGTCTGGTCATGGGTTACATAGATCGTCGTAGCTCCGGTCTGGCGGTGTATCTGTGTGATCTCGGAACGCATCGTAACACGCTGCTTGGCGTCAAGGTTCGAGAGAGGCTCATCCATCAGGAAGATTCCGACCTTTCGGATGATGGCACGTCCGACCGCAACACGCTGGCGCTGTCCGCCGGAGAGTTCTCTGGGTTTTCTGTCAAGATAATCCGTCAGTCCGAGGACCTTGGCTGTAGCCAGGACCTTCTGCTCTATAACATCCTCGTCCACGCCCTGAAGCGTAAGTCCGAAGCTCATGTTTTCATAAACCGACATATGAGGATAAAGCGCATAGCTCTGGAAGACCATCGCGATCTCACGTTCGCGGGGACTCTTCTCGTTCACGCGCTCGCCGTTGATCAGGAAATCTCCCTTGCTTATGTTCTCAAGACCCGCGATCATGCGAAGGGTCGTTGACTTGCCGCAACCCGAAGGACCGACAAAGACAATGAACTCACCCTTCTCGACCTCAAGATTAAAGTCATGGACAGCGTGAAATCCGTTAGGATATATTTTGTTGATCCCGGACAATGTTAGGTAAGCCATATTAATCCCGTCTCCTCTGTTGTCTAATTCTTTTTGCCTGCGACCGAATCCTTCGCGTCCCGAAGGATCCTTGCAAATAACCGCTTCATCCCTATGAACAGCAGATCGATCAGCATGTAGAACAATCCGAACAGGATCGGCTCTACAGGAAGTGCAGCCGCGTCTTCTATACCCCTTGCCCTGATAACGATCACATTGATCACGTTGTAGAGGTATACCACGCAGGCCAGTACTGCAAACGCATAGGGAACATTAAGGAACAGCGACCAGAACTTCCGCGCCGTTACCATCATAAATCTGTCGTTTTCACGCGGTTCGCGCTCGATAAACCGGAGCATGTGATTTGTCAGCAGGTCTGTCAGCACTCCCATTGCCGTGCCCAGCACAAAGAGCTGGTCAACGGAATCCTTCAGATATGTCCCGAGTCCGAAGTAAAAGAAAAAGCATATCGCACCGTTAAACCACCATTTTATGAACAGTGCCTTGACCGTGTTCGGGATCCTGAAACGTTTTCTGCCGCTGATCTTTTCGATCTCCTTTTGTGAGACCTCGGGAGAATTCTCTTCGCTGGCATTAACCAGTCTTTCGACCGCATCGGTTTTCAGATCGTAATAATTCTTTTCACTCATTCTTCAATATCAATCTTCTCAAGTCCGCCGCTGTACTCAAGTTCAACCGAAGTCTTGATCTTCCTGAGCAGCTTACTGTAAACCGGCAGCAGTGCCACGAGAACAGCCACAACGCAGATCAGGACAACATGCACGGTCACGACCGTGAGGGCCTTCGGAATGTAATCCGCGCTCTCAAGAACCGTTGCGAAATCTGCCCTTTCCATTGCCGCGAGTATCCTGCCCCTGTAGGTTATGTCACAGACCACGATAGCCGCCATCATGAGGTACATTATCACGATCATCGAGATCCTGGGCTTCTGCCTCTTCGGAAAGGAGTTCAGGAAGCACACGAACGAGAGAATAGAGAACAGCATGGTAACAAATCCGCAAAGGCCCATATTCGCGCCCTGGATCTTCGCGGTAGTATCCGATATCTTGGTCAGATTAAAGGAATAGTAGATAAACGCTGCAGCCAGCGCGGCCATTGCGATATTCTGCGGATTCCTCTTCAGCGAGACCATTGCCTTACGGAAAAATTCCTTCATTTCCTGCATCTCTCCTCAACTTATTTATCTGATTGCGTTGGTTGTTTCTTTGTCAAAGAAATGAACCCGGTTAAAGGCCACATTTACCTCGTCGCCTTCCCTGTAATCGCACCATTCCCTGAACTTGGCGGTTATCCTGGCCTTTCCGACAGTGCCGTGAACGAGTGTAGTCTGTCCGAGGTTTTCGTTAAGACCCACAACGAGCCTGATCCCTTCCTCCGCTCTCACAACATTCTCAGGTCTTACGCCGAGCGTCAGTGCCTTGCCTTCATAGCCGGAAAGCAGCTTCTTATGCTCTTCGTCGAGTGCGAATTCAAAATCATCCGAAACAAAATGCCCGTTCCTTACCGTTCCCTCGAAGAAATTCATTGGAGGAAGCCCGATAAAGCTCGCTACGAAAAGGTTCGCGGGTGTATCGTAAAGTTCCAGCGGAGTGCCTATCTGCTGAACATGTCCCATCGACATGCAGACTATCCTGTCCGCAAGCGTCAGCGCCTCTGTCTGGTCATGGGTCACATACAGCATTGTGGCCTTGAGCCGTTTGTGCAGCAGAAGTATCTCGCGTCTGGTCGCGCCTCTGAGCTTCGCGTCCAGGTTTGACAGGGGCTCGTCAAAAAGGAATACCTTCGGAGTACGCACGATCGCGCGTCCCATGGCAACTCTCTGCCTCTGTCCTCCGGACAGCTGCGACGGTTTCTTGTTCAGCTGGTCGGTAAGTCCGAGGATCTCTGCCGCTGCGAGAACCTTCTGATGGATCACGTTCTTGTTCTCCTTACGGAGCACGAGTGAGAAGGCCATATTCTCATATACGGTCATATGCGCGTAAAGCGCGTAATTCTGGAACACCATTGCGATGTCTCTGTCCTTGGGAGGCATTGCGGTGATATCCCTGTCATCGATAATGAGTTTTCCGGATGAAATATCTTCAAGTCCGGCAACCATACGGAGTGTCGTCGATTTGCCGCAGCCCGAAGGGCCCACCAGCACGATCAGTTCCCCGTCCTCGATATCGATATTAAAATCGTATACTGCCTGAACTCCGTTTGGATAGATCTTCTCAAGATGCTGCAGTTTCAAACTAGCCATAGTAGTATATCCTCATATCAAGCTTTCTTTGCTTCAAGCTCTTTGTTATATGCGTTGAGCGTCATGGTCTTGCTGATGCCTATGATACCCGCCGCGATCAGCAGTGTTCCGGACACAATGAGATAGATGAGTATCCTGGTATGCTGCCCCACCGTCATAACAGCGGTCTCGACATCATTCAGCGTTACGACAGCCTGCATTGCCTTTTTCGGGATTATCTGTGTTCTGGCGAACTGAATCGCGCCGACCACGATCAGAGTTACCGCGTACCCGAGCTTGTAATTCTTGACTCCTTCGGAGCACAGGAAAACAGTGAGCATGAATACAAGATTGAATATGATCGATACGCCGGTCAGCCAGGTGTAATAGTAATTCCCGACATCGGATTTATATATGCTGACAAAATAGAAAACATTGAATACGATTGCAAGGATCGCCAGTCCGGAAGAAGTCTTGTTCTTGGAATAACGGAGTATGTCCCTGCGTATCTGCTTATCGTCCATCAGGCCGCTTCCTTTCCCTCTTCGATGAGTTTCTTTTCCTTTTTTGTCACGATTTTTTTCCAGATCAGATTAATGACCATCAGTACGGTCAGAATTATCAGAAGTCCGAAAACGACCTTTCCGATATCAAACCAGAATGTCGAATCGGTGTAGTAGGTTTTTCTTCTTTCAGCCACGGTCCTGAGCTTTTCAAAATCAACTCCGCCGTTTTCCGGCCCGCTCAGGTACCTTGCCTTAAATGCATTGATATTTGTAAGTCCCCATACCGACATCGCGATGTTGCCTGCCGTAAGGAGAATGATGGAAACATAGTTGCCTATGTAATAACGTCTGCGTGTATGCGTGTTCATCACAAGATTGAACACCGCGAGCAGTATTGCCGCGATTGAGACTCTGGTAAAGTTCCTGTTGAAATCCTGCATGTCGTAAAAAATCCTCGCGCCTGCGACACGGTCAAGCGACGGATCCGCCGGATCGGGCATCATGCTGTAGAGACTGTCATACAGATCGGTAAGCAGTCCCAGCGAATAAAAGAATACCAGCGCGCATGCAATAAGTACGGTATAGCAGATAAATTTCTGAAATTTCATCTGTTTCTTATACATAAGAGCCTCGTTTCCTGTCCTAACAATTCAATCGAGCGGGAGGGTGATCCCCTCCCACTCAAAAATGTGCTTAACGGTGATTATTTAACTTCGCCGTAGTATACAAGAAGTCTGTCCCAAGCGGTCTGCTTGTTGTCAAGATAGAGACCGTTGTTCCATGTTTCCCTGACTGTCTTGAGCATATCCGCTCTTGAAGAGGTGCCCTCTCCCGAGTAACCCGAGCAGATGATGTTGCAGAGATAGTTAACCTTATCCTTTGTAGCTGCGAAGCTCTCGGTAAGATCGGTAAGTCCCTTGAGCTCTTCGTTCTCAACCTTTGTGTTGGGAAGAACGGTAGGAATTGATGTATACCAGGGGTTATCTGTTACGGCAAGGATGGGATGCTTGATGGTTCCAAGTCCGATAGCGGTAGAGATATAGCCTGCGCCTTCCTTACCAACAGCATGTGTGCACTGATACTCAAATGCCTGGCTCTTTACGAAGCTGAGGGTCGATCCAAGGTAGAAACGTGCATAGTTGGTGTAGTTTCCGCCTGCCTTCTCCCAAAGCTCGTCATAGGTTGCATCTGCGATAACGGGCATCTGAGCGCCGTTGAAGTTGAATGTTACATAGCTGCCGTCGGCATTGGTCTTGATGAATGCGTCGGGACCGTAGGACATAAGGATCATGCCGTCCTTGCTGTATGCGTAGTCAATGAGCTTAAGTGCTGCATAAAGCTTGTTCTGATCATCGCCTACACCTGCAAGAGAGATTGCCCATCCGTCGGTCTTAACGGAACGCCATGACTCTGTAAATCTCATGTAAACGCCGTTAACATCGGTTCCGTCGTACCAGCGTGCAACGGGAACCATAACTGCCATGTACTTCTCGCCGTCCTGAAGCTTGGTCTGGTTCATAAGGGTCTGAGTCTGGTTGTAGTCATAGCTCATGAATCCGAGATCGTTCTCAAGCATTGAAGATGACTTCTCATCGGACTGCTCAAGGAATGACTTGGAGATAAGGCCTTCCTTAGCCATTGCGTTCATTCTCTCAACAGCTACATAGGTCTCCTCCTCGCCGCGTGCATCATGAAGCATGCCGTCGGTTCCGAGGTAGAGGTAATCCTGTCTTGACTCAAGTCCGCGTACTCCGAAGAGTGTTCCTGCAAATCTGAACATATCGACACGGCGCTGGGTGTTTGCATCTTCACGTGAGAAGAGACCCTGAACAGTGTCTGTTCCGTTAAGTGTCTGTGCATTGGCAACTACGCAGCGGAGAAGAGCTACAAGCTCGTCAGCGTCCCAAGCTGCGTTCTGTCCGATGAAGAGGTTCGAACGGGTGGTGCCGTAGTATCCGTTGTAAGCAGTGTCAATATAGGTACGGAGCATATTAACGGCCTCAACACCGCTCATGCTTCCCTTTGCGTTCATGTTTGCAACGATGTTGCCTGCTGCGTCGTAATCCTTTGTAATGCTCTCGGTCTTGCTTCCGTCAAGAGCTACAACGTCAACAGCAACCTTGCCCGATGTGGGCATGTAGGGCTCGTATACGGGAGCAGCGGTATTTCCGCTTGCTGCTGCGGTGAACTCACCGTCGCCGTCAAGAAGCTTTACAACCCAGTCGGTTCTCATAAGAGGCATACGCTCGATATCGTCAACACCGTCGAAGTAGGGTGAGAAGTAGATCGCGCCCTTGTTGTCGCCTGTGGTTGAACCGGTGATCGAAAGACGAACGATAGAGTTCGAATCAAGGTAAGCCTTGAAGTTGGGCATAAGGTCAAGATACTCGGCAATGTTTACAAGGTATCCGGCCTGGCCGTACTCGGAAAGAGTAGCTGCGGAACCCGCTACCATGTCAACCTGGTCAAGCTGTTCCTTCCAGTAATCGAATTCCTTCGATGCGGAGCCTGCACCTGTCCACTTGTCCTCGAACTTGATGCCAAGACGCTTCTCAACCTCAACCCAGGTGGGCTTGAGGTCGCCGGCGTGATAGGTTACACCGTCGGCAAGAGTGATGCCCTCACCTGCTGTTTCGGAATCGATGGTGATACCGGTCTTGTTGTTGTTGTAACCGGTAGCCATACGGAGAGTGGTTCCCTCGGGGAATACCAGCTGATCAGCCTCAATGGTCTCCTCGATGTTTGTTCCTGATCCTTCAAAATCATTGTTGGTGTTGTCACCCGAAGGCTCCTTGGTGGGTGCTGCAGTAGCAGTGGGAGCCGGAGTGCTCGTAGTCTTGTTGTCGGTTCCCTTGTCCTTGCCGCAGGCTGCGAGTGAGCAGATCATCACTACCGCAAGCAGCAAAGCAACGAGCTTTTCCAACTTTTTCATAAAAATTCCTCCTGTAATAGTGTTTGCCTTGTGGCTTATATTGAAACCGCAGAATAACCACGGGATCAAACTGTTTTATTCCTTAACGCCGCCCATGTTCACGCCCTTCGCGAAATACTTCTGAATGAAGGGATAGATCACGAGAATGGGGATGATGGAGCATACGATAAGAGCATAGATGACGGAGTCGGACGCGTAATTCCTGTTCCATCCTGCCATAAGCTCGGCATCCGTATATTCCTCAAGCTTAAGTCTTACGAATACCTGAAGGGGATGCTCGTTGGAATCCGAGATCATCTGTCTTGCCCAGAAATATCCGTTCCAGCGGGATATTCCGAAGAACAGCGCGACGGTCGCGATCGTCGATTTGCTCATCGGTATGTAGACCTTGTTCAGAACCTGAAGCTCGGTCGCTCCGTCCACGATGGCGGCCTCCTCTATCTCGGAGGGAACACCCTCGAAGGCATTGCGGAGAAGGATTATGTTCATCGCCGCCATACCCATGGCAATCACAACAAGCCATTTGTCATCCATGATGCCGACCGAATTAAAGACCTTCTTGGTATTGATGTAGTTCAGATACTGGGGAACCAGACCTGCCGAAAACCACATCGTAAATACAAGAAAGAAGTTGAAGGTCTTTCTGAAGAGCAGGCGCTTCTTTGAAAGCGCGTACGCTCCGAGGATCGATATTCCCAGCGACCAGAGTGTTCCGTAAAAGGTCAGGAACAGCGTGTTGGAATAGGCATTCCAGAAAAGGTTGCTCGAGAACATCTGCCTGAAGGCTTCAAACTGAACCTCCTTCGGGAACAGGACAACCTGATTGTACTCAACATAATACCTGCCGCTGACGGCCGCCGAGATCGCGTAAACAAACGGATAAAGACAGCTCAGCGCGAACACCGTCAAAAGAAGGTAGCTTATGATCCTGAATATAAGCTCGGATGCTTCCAGTCTTCTCTTCATGATGGATAATACTCCTCAACTAATAATCGTCCCGATCAGTACAAAGAAACATTTGATGCCTTGCGCGCGATCGTGTTTGCTCCGATGACCAGCAGCATTCCGACCACGTTGTTCATCATCTCCGCGGCGGAGGCGACACCCTTTAGTCCGCCCTCGATACCCAGCCTGTACGACAAAGTCGAAACAACATCTGCCGTCGTGTAGGTATTGGGATTATACAGCAGCAGGACCTTTTCGTAGCCGATGCTCAGAAGCGAGCCGATCCTCGTGATGAGCATGATAACGACGGTGGAAAGGATGCTCGGAAGAACCACGTATCTCATCTGGGCCATCTTTCCGGCTCCGTCGATCTGCGCGGCCTCGTAGCTGGTGGGTGAGATCGCTATTATTGCCGCAAAGTAAACGATACTGTCATATCCGGCGCCCTCCCAGATACCGCTGATCTGGTAAATAGCACGGAAAAACAAAGGATTGTTCAGAAGTCCGGCCTGACCGGCCTCCTCGCTGATCCAGCCGAGTGAAACGAAGAGCTGTGAAACGACGCCCATTCCGGATGTCAGCGAGCCCTGCTTCACAAGGAGTGTAACAAGCGATGTCATTACTACGGTCGACATGAACTTCGGAAGATAGGTAAGAACCTGATAAACGCTTCGCGCGATGTTCGACCTGATCTCATTGAAGAACAGAGCGATGATGATCGGCATCGGGAAGCCGAAGCACAGTCCGTAGAAGCTGAGAAGGAATGTATTCCTCAGCGCCCTCCAGAAGCGCACCGACTCGGTTCCGACTATCAGAGTCTTAAAAGCAGAGAATCCCGAATAGAACTGCTCCGAAACAGGCTTGACCACATCATATATCTTGAAGCAGCCGAGAAGCTCGTACATAGGGAAATAACGCCAGAATAAGAAGACGAGGAGCATGGGAACCAGCATAAGGTACAAACGCCAGTCCTTGATGATCATCCGGACAACGCCCAGCCAGTAATGCTTTTCAACATCGTCCCTGACCGCCTGTTCCGGGTCCTCATGGTAGAGTCCCGTACTCTCATCATAGATCAGATAATCCGCAGCTTTGGCTTTAGAATCCATTAATGCGTTCCTCCTCTCAGATGCGGTTAATACCGCGTCTGTTTCAATGCTTTAAATGCCAATTATTTATTCTGTTCCTCAAGACGGATAAGATACTCTTTTTGATCCTCGAAGATGCCGTCGATATTCCTTACTATCAGAACGGCTATAACAGCAAAAAGCGCGCTGAGTGAATCCATTGCGGCAAACTTGATGAACACCGCCGGCTCCGCTCCCAGGACTACAGCAACCGCGGACCTTCCGATTTGAGCCAGCATATAGACGATCAGAACATATCCGATCGAAACAAGCGCATTTTCGCGTACCGCGCTCCCGACCTTCTTAAGGAAAAGAAGGGCTGCGAGCATTGCAAGATTGCCCGCGCAGTAGATCAGATACTGTTTCGGAGCCGCACCCGAGGCTGCGCAGAATGCAGCACCGGAAACCAGTGCGGCAACCACACCGAAACCGCGCCACCTGACCATCTCCAGTGACGTGAAGAAAACCGCGAGGGACAGCACATAGGGCAGTTCCCTGAACCAGAGGTTAGCCCCGAGAGTGACCGCCGATTCCGCTATCGCAAAGATCACTGACAGGATGATTATATTTACTGTTCTGTATTGTTTGTATGTAAGCGCTTTCATGAATAATGTCAAAAAAAAATAGTCTACTTCTCAAGTAAACAACATGATACAGCATTTTAGTGAATATGTCAATAAAAAAAGCACAGGAAGCGTCCCAAAATGTTGCAACATTTACAAGACGCCGCCTGTACAAGGCTTTTCTCATTGTGTAAGTGCTTTACATAGACGGAGGTTTTCTTTCCGCCGAAATAAGACGGTCACCCGAATATGTAAGGCGCATATCAAGCTCCTTCTCACCCCTCAGCATCGGCTCAAGGAAATAGCGGTCTCCTTCCCACAGATTCAGCCCAAGTATCTGATCCTTCGGTATCCATTTAAGGTCACCCTCATTGCAGGGCGGAACAGGCAGCTCGTCTTCTTCCCCTCCCGCATTTTCAAAGCCGTCGGCTATATACAGGTACATATCCTCATCCTCGAAGGCATCGTTCCTGAACTCCACTATTCCCAGAAAACGGTACGAGGTCAGTTTGAAGCCGGTCTCCTCAAAAACCTCACGGAGCAGGCACTCATCCGCGCTCTCCCCGGGCTCGAACTTTCCGCCTATCCCGACCCATTTCCCGGCGTTCATGTCATTCTTTTTCCTGTTCCGGTACAGCATAAGATAATGCCCCCGGCTCTCTATGTAGCAAAGAGTGGATCTGTACATTTCCGGCCCCTCCTTATCCTCTTTTCTTTATTGTACCTCTTCTGTCAATCATATTAAGTTTTTTCCTCATTCTGCCGATGTAAAGCGTGAAAGACATCGATGAGCGCATGCTGTGCGCCTTTACACGGGGAGAAGATCCGAAATGACTGGAATCAACATGTTCAACAACATTTTCAACAGCGTAAATCCGGGCTCTCAGGCGGGTCCGTCCGCACAGGGAGTTTCCTCCCCCATGCCCGCGGCCACAGGTTCCGCTCTCTCCGGCAATCTCATGGACCAGCTTATCGAGGATACCGAAAATCTTAATTCCCGCACACCTGCAGCGACCGTTCTTCAGGCACTCAGAGATGCCGGTCTTGCCGAAACGGCTCAGAATATCGATCTTGTAAACGCCCTGATAAACAACAACCTCTCCATAGGCCGCGATAATCTGAAGAATTATTCCGCTCAGATGAGAGCCTACCCCGACGCCGGAGCCGATGTTCTCATTGCTCTGAACAAATCGGGGATCCCCGTTACCGAAAGCTCCGTCTACGCGGCAAAGGAGCTGCTCAGCGATTCTCCCGTCATGCTCTCCAACATCAATGAGCTTGCGGATATGACGGAAGCGATACTTTCCGATCCCTCCACTCCCGCACAGCTCTCGGACAATATACGTCAGGCTGTTTTTGATGCGGTTTTTGACAATCTTTACGATTACATGGGATCCCTTTCCACCTCAGGTGAAAGCAGCAGTCCCGCCTCTTCCGGCGCGGGCATTGCGAACGGTATATATGACTCGCTTTTTCAGACCCTTGCGGTTACCCCCGAAGCGCTCGGAGCTTCAGGCGCAGGACTTGCAGGACTGGCGTCCGGGATCCGCGCGGCAGCTGTCCCCGTTTCTCCCGAGCGCATTGTCGTTCAGACCGAATCGCAGACTCCTTTAAGGGACGCCACCTCCGATATGGGCAGTGAAGCAGGCCGGAATGCCCTCGGCGGATCCCTGTCAGGCTCGAACGAGGGTCTCGCCGACCTTCGTCAATCGGTAAACACCCCCCTCCAGAACGCGGGTGAGGTATCGGCCGAAAACC
>CAJOQS010000137.1 GCA_905236925.1 uncultured Lachnospiraceae bacterium
ATCGCCAGAAAGGGAGAGAATTACATAGCTCCGGAAGCGAAGGCGGAGAAGGCTGATTAAGAGGTTGGTATAATATGCAGATGCAATTAAAGGAAACGAACCTTAAGGATGTATATATAATCGAGCCGAGGGTGTTCGGAGACCACCGCGGATGGTTCACGGAGACATGGTCAAAGAAGGACTTCGAGGCAGCAGGCCTGTACTATGATTTCGTTCAGGACAACCACAGCTTTTCAGCGAAGAAGGGCACGTTAAGGGGCCTTCATTTTCAGAGGGGCGAGGCTTCACAGGCCAAGCTCGTAAGGTGTGTCAAGGGAGCGATCCTTGACGTAGCCGTAGACCTGCGGCACGAGTCACCGACCTATAAGCAGTGGACTTCGGTCGAGCTTACTGCCGATAACCATCTTCAATTCATGATACCGCGCGGCTTTGCCCACGGATTCGTGACACTTACCGATGATGTTGAATTCCTTTACAGGGTCGATAACTATTACGACCCTTCGACAGAGGCATCGATACGTTACGACGATCCCGAGCTGGGGATCGACTGGGGCTTCGGGAACGGCGAAAAGCCGGTGCTTGCGGCAAAGGATGAGGCAGCGCCTTATCTTAAAGATTATGGGATACTTTTTTAGCGGGGGAGAAAAATGCAGAATTTCTGGGATAATCAGGTTTGGGGCTTTGTTGATCTTTTTGCTGTTCTTATGATCAGCCTGCTGGTCGCCAACATCTTAAAAAAGACTATAGGATTTTTGCGCAGATCGCTCATACCGACTTCGGTGCTGGGCGGTATTCTTTTGCTTATAATAGGCGCAATATACCGTCTGATCACAGGCAATGTGCTGCTGGATTCGACATTTTTTGCCGGAAGGGGTCTGGACATGGCGGAAAACATGACATACCACTGTCTGGCACTCGGCTTTATCGCCACCGTTTTCAAGTCGGGACGTGAGAAACTCAGCAAGGAACGCTCGATCGAGATATTCAACACCGGCGTGACCACGGTATCGACATATCTGCTGCAGGGTACGCTCGGAATGGGTATTACCATACTCTGGGCGATGCTTTCTTCGGGAATGTTTTCTGCGGCGGGAATACTGCTTCCCTTCGGTTACGGTCAGGGAACCGGACAGGCACTGAATTACGGAAGCATTTATGAGACGGATTATGGTTTCGCCGGCGGCAAGAGCTTCGGACTGACGGTTGCGGCCATGGGCTTTCTGAGCGCCGCGATAGGAGGAGTGATCCACCTGAACATGATGAAGAGGCGCGGAAGGGTCCTTCAGGCCGGAGAAGAGATGGCCGAGCGTTATGAGGCGGATGATATCCAGAAGGCAACCGAGATCCCGATGAACGGAAGCATAGACAAGCTGACGGTTCAGCTCGCCTTTGTATTCGGAACGTATCTTGTAACATATCTTGTTATTAACCTCCTTGGGAGTCTGATTCCCGCGTTCAGATCGGTCCTTTACGGATTCAACTTCCTGTTCGGTGTGATCTTCGGAACGGTTTTCAACAAGATCATCGGAAAACTTACGACGAAAACAACCCTGATCAAGCGCGAATATGTCAACGACTTCCTGATGAAGCGTATCAGCGGCTTCTTCTTTGATGTGATGATTGTTGCGGGATTTGCTGCGATCAGGATCGAGGTCATCGGACAGTACTGGCCGATACTTCTTGTGATCGGTCTTACAGGTGCCGTATCTACCTACTTCTATAACAGATATGTGGCTTCAAAGCTGTTTGCAAAATACAGCGAGGAGCAGTTTATGGCAATGTACGGAATGCTGACCGGAACAGCCAGCACCGGTATAGTTCTCCTCAGGGAGATAGACCGCGAGTTCGAGACTCCGGTTGCCCAGAACCTGGTATATCAGAATTTTCCGGCGATCGTTTTCGGCTTCCCGATGATGCTTCTGGCAGCCCTTGCACCCAAGCAGCCGGTTCTCACGTGGATCATTATCACGGCATTCTTCGCGGTAATGAATGTGATACTGTTCAGGAGCTTTATCTTTAAGAAAAATAAGAAAAACTGATATACAACATAAGTTTAGGTTGAACACGGAGCAGGGATCATGGCGCAATATGATTATCTCGTAGTCGGTGCAGGTCTTTTCGGCGCTGTTTGCGCGAGGGAACTGGCGGACCGCGGGTACAGATGTCTGGTCATAGACAAAAGACCGCATATAGGAGGCAATGCCTATACCGAGAATGTGAACGGCGTGATTGTTCACAAATACGGTGCGCACATTTTCCACACCTCCGATCGCGGTATATGGGATTATGTGAACCGTTTTGCGGAGTTCAACAGCTTTATAAATTCACCTCTTGCAAGATACGGCGAAGAGCTCTATAATCTGCCGTTCAACATGAACACCTTCAGCAAAATGTGGGGGATATCCGCACCGGAGGAGGCGAAGAGGATCATCGAGTCCCAGATAGCGGACGAGAACATAGATGAACCGGCGAATCTTGAGGAACCGGCTCTGAAGATGGTAGGACGGGACGTATACGAGA
>CAJOQS010000138.1 GCA_905236925.1 uncultured Lachnospiraceae bacterium
AACAAAAAGAGTGCGCAGGCATATTTGAAATCCCGCGCACTCCTGAAACTGATATTCTTTTTAATTATTTACCTGTTGCCTTTACAGCCTCATTCTTGTAGATAAACTTAACGGCGCCGTCCTCAGCGGTATTCAGCGAGTCAATGCATTTATAATCAAGAGAAACCTGTTTGAGAGCCTTAAGCCTGTCTGTAAGTGATGTAAGATCTCCGTTAAGGATATCTTCTATCTTGACTACGAGTTCGTTATTGATAAGATTGAGTCCCGCATTAAGAGACTTTGAACCATCCCTGAGCTGTAACAGACCGTTATCAAGTGCCTTCTGTCCGTCAACAAGAACAGCAAGGCCTTCCTTAAGCTCTGTCGCACCTTCAGATAGCTGTGTCGAACCTGCCTGAAGGGAATTTGCTCCATCCTTCAACTGACCAAGGCCGGCATACAGACTCTTTGAACCGTCCTTAAGCTGACCCACGCCCTTGTCGGCAGAATCAACTCCGGCTGTATAGCTCTTTACTCCCTGATAGAAGGTATTGTAATCATCAAGAGATTTCTTCACACCGTTGATCTGGGCAGCTCCGGCATCTATCTGGGCCTGTCCCTGTGCTATCTGCGCCTTTACATCGGCAGATTCCATATTCTGGGCGATAAGTGCCGCGATCTGCTCTTCTGTCTTCTGTGCTACAACAGCCTTCATCTGCTCACTCTGCATCATTTCGGCAGTCGCACCGGTCTGTGCCTGAACAACAGCAGCAACCTGTGCCTCAACAGTACTTCTGTTGGCTTCAACCGCTGCGGTCACCTTTGCCTTTGCAAGAGCTGTGGGATCAGTCTTCTTGAGTTCTTCTACAACACCATCAAGGACCTTTGAATAATTTTCGATCGTAAGCTCGGGAACCTTGATGCCTGCATCTGTAAGGCCCTTGTACGCATTTGCAAGAAGTCCGTTGAATACCTGCTTGGCTCCGCCAACAAGTGCAGCGCTGTTGCCGGAAAGAGTATCAAGTCCGGCAGCAAGTGCCGCGGTGCCGTCCGATATCTGTTTAGATCCGTCATATGCCGAACCGATACCTGCCGCAAGCTGTCCGGCACCATTACTGATCTGTGAAGCACCGTCCACAAGTGCCGCAGCACCCTCATAAGCAGCTGCAGAGCCATCTACAAGTGCCGCTGATCCGTCCTTCGCGTCACCAAGACCTTCATAAAGACTCAGCGAACCCTCAACAAGCTGAGTAAATCCGTCAACCGCAGTTCTGATCTTGTCCGAAATGTCACCCTCAAGGCCTTCCTCATCTACTGCAAATTCATCAAAGTTGTAATTTGTTACAAGCGTATATACGGTTCCGAGTTCAAAATTTACCGCATCGGCTTCGACAGTAAGCTTCCCGGGAATCTTTACCTTGTCTGTAACGGCTTCGGAATTTCCGAGGCTTTCAAGCAGTCCCGGGAATACAACTCCTACTACTGCCTTTCTTGAGCCGTCGTCTATTACTCTTCCACCTTCAACTGTGATATTGCTGAACACCTTATCGTTCAGGAGCATTCCGGTTACAGCAACAAAGGGAACGTAGATCTTTTCCTCACTGCCGTTTATCTCAATATTTTCAAACTGTCTGTTTGTATACTCGTATGTGATAGTCACATGTCCGCTCTTGCCAGCGATATCGGCAGCAGACATCTCAGTTCCGTCAAGCGCGTAGGTTACTTTGATATCAACGGGAGTTTCCGCATTCAGCTGCTTTTTAGTAACCTCATCGGTTCCGTTCTCGTTATCCCTGAGCTTATCAACAACGATGACCTTTTGTGTATCTCCATCGTTGTTGTTGATCACATAAACCGTTTCGTCCTGATAGAGCCTGGCTTCATAGTCCTTCTTTGAAATATAATCAGATATTCCCGATGATGTTCCTTCTTCCTCATTCTTATCCGCCTTCGCGTAATAGGTTGCTCCGGCACCTGTGATAAGGCAAACGCTCAAAACAACCGCAAGTACTTTATATACAGTCTTTTTCATAATCCTTTACCTGCCTTTCGTTTATATCAATTAGAAACCTTTCCGCGCATATCAAGAGTTGTTGCGGCGATCAGCCTGTCGAACAGCACAAGAAGTGCGGGAAGAAAGATTATTACAGCTGCCATGCTTATAAGCGCTCCTCGTGCCATCAGCATGCACATAGAACTGATGATATCGATATCCGAATAGATCGCGACACCGACTGTTGCCGTAAAGAGTCCCATACCGCTGACGATGATCGAAGGGATCGATGTCGAAAGTGCTGTCCTGACAGCAGTCTTTTTATCGGCTCCGCCGCATCTTTCCTGCTTGTACCTTGTCGTTGTAAGGATCGCGTAGGCAACAGTTGCTCCGAGCTGTATCGTACTGATGCAGATTGGCGCAATAAACGGAAGTGTGCTTCCGAGGTAATGCGATAAGCCGAGGTTGATAAATATCGCAAGCTCTATTACAGAGATCAGTATCACGGGAAGTGTGATGCTCTTCTCTACAAGAAGAATGATCACGAATATAGCAGCAATCGAAACGATATTTACTACAGCGAAATCCTTATCTGTAGTTTCGATCATATCCTTCATGCAGGGTGCCTCGCCGATAAGCATTCCGCCCTCATCATACTTTTTCAGGATCGAATTGAGCTCGTCGATCTGGGCATTAACCTCATCAGATGCGGCAGTGTACTCCGAATTAACGATAAGAAGCTCCCATTTATCGGACTTTACAAGATCGACTATCGAATCGGGAAGGATATCTGCCGGAATGCTTGCTCCGAGAACAGATTCAAGGCCGAGCGCATATTGAACGCCCTTAACCTCTCCCATCTCGTCAAGCATGCTCCTGACATCATCGGAAGGAGTATCCGCATCAACGAGAACCATATGTGTTGATGCAACTCCGAATGTGTCCTTTAGTCTTTCCTGCGCAATTACAAAATCCATATCATCGGGCAGGCACTGACCCATATCGTAATATACCTCGGATTGTGTCTTGGAATATCCATAATATCCGGGTACAACGAGTATTGCAAATAAGATTACCAATACCGGGAATATCTTAACAATACCCCCCGCAAAGCCCTCCATCTTGGGGATTATGGACTTATGCCTTGTTTTCTGGAGGGGCTTGTCAAGGACGAGTATCAAAGCGGGAAGTGTCGTTACACAGCCTATAACTCCGAGAACAACTCCCTTTGCCATTACGATACCCAGATCCTTGCCCATCGTGAAGCTCATGAAGCAAAGGGCTATAAAGCCGGCGACCGTGGTGATCGAGCTTCCGATGACCGAGGTCAGTGTATCCTTAATAGACTGGGCCATCGCTTCTTCCTTGTCATCGATGCTCATCCGTTTCTCGTTGTAGCAATTCCAGAGGAATATTGAGTAGTCCATCGTTACGGCAAGCTGAAGGACCGCCGAGATTGCTTTTGTTATATATGAGATCTCACCGAAGAAATAGTTGGTTCCCATATTGCAAAGGATCGCCATTCCTATACTGGTGAGGAATACAAGAGGAACGAGCCAGCCGTCAAGAAGGATCATCATCGCCGCAAGTGCGCATACAACCGCGAGACCGACGTAAATGGGCTCTTCTTTTTCGCACAGATCCTTCAGGTCCGTTACAAGCGCCGACATGCCTGAAATATAGCAGTCCTTCGTGCAGATCCTTCTGATGTCCCTGATGGCATCCATCGTTACATCATCGGATGTCGAGCTGTCAAAGAAGATAGCGAGCATCGTCGCATTTCCCTTATTGAACGCATCGTATATCTCATCCGGAAGGATCTCCATCGGAATGTTCACATCAAGGATCGAATCGTACCAGAGAACCGTCGCAACATGATTTACTTCTCTTATCTTATCGGCAAGCTTCGATACATCGGCAGGTTCCATGTTCTCGATCATTACCAGCGAGAACGCCCCCTTTCCGAAATCCTCCATTAACAGGTCCTGTCCCTTAACTGTATCGATATCCTTGGGCAGGTAGGTCAGCATATCATAATTGATCCTGGTCTTTACCATTCCCAATACCGAAGGGATCAATAAAATTATTGACAGGATCAGTATCGGTACACGGTATTTGACCACCGCTTTACTGAATTTCATATCTTCTTTACTCCTTTCTTACTTAACTATCTGATTTCAAAATGCTTTACATCGATGATATCCGGCTGTTGGTGTCTGACAATCTTAACGGTAGACAGAACAGTTATAAGACTCATTATCCCGTCGAGAACAAGTCCTATGCCAACCATCATCGTAATCGTCAAAGCCGCGTTTTCAGGTCGGAATATCAGCAGCAGACCTATAAATACGGTAAGAACCGCTGCGATCATGATCAGCCACCATCTGTCGATGCCGAAGCTTTTTGAATCAACGGATATCTGGATCTTAAACAGTCCGTCGGCAAGGATCGCGATACCAAGCGCAACACACAGGAAGGATATAATCTTGTCCGGTTTCGTAAGCACGATCACGCCAAGCACAATGAGCAGGATCCCGAATGCCAGATCATACTGGAATGCCAGTCTGAACAGATCCTTCGAAAAGTATCCTATGATCTTGACAATACCGAAAAAGATCATTGACACTCCGATAAGTGTTCCGATCATCGTTACCGATATCTCCGGATAAAAAATGAGCAGCAGACCAAAAAAGCAAAATAGTATCGAGCTGATAACATATCCAACCTTTGCTGTTCTCATCGGAATAACAGAACGCATTTTTTTCGCCTCGCTTTCTCTTCACTTTCCGAAGCAGATGTTAGCACCTCAATAGCCATGTTAAAATGGACAAAAAAACCGGCATGACCTGTTTTTGATCATGCCGGGCAGAATTGTCCGATTTTTGTGCATTCACGTCTATTTGTCCAAAACCTTGTCACTGAGCTCGAGCATATTCTTCATCAACATCGGAAGAAGCTTGAAAAAACGCCTTGTTTCAGCTTTCAGATCGGTTTTCATTCCGCCGTTCATCCAGTTGATGATAACGCCGAAGAACTCGCACTTGAGAAATCCGATAAGGATGCGTCTGTCATCCTCGGATAATGTCATATCCGGGAAAACGGTATCAATATACTTGGCGATCGAGTCCTCGCAGACTCTCGCAAGGTGCTGCTCGAAAACATCTCTGCTGACGGAATTAAAAACATGAAGACATGCGTTCTTATTATTTAGGAAGAAATCAATGGTTTCATCCATCGCATTCTCGATATATTCAACCGAAGGATAATCCCGGATAAGATGTTCGGCCTGCTCGACAATGATCTGATTCAGCAGCGAAGGAACATCCTGATAATGATAATAAAATGAATTACGGTTAATGCCGCAGTCTTCCACAATATCCTTAACGGTGATCTTTGTTAGCGGCATGTCGTTCAGAAGCCTGATAAAGGATTCCTTGATAGCTTTTTCGGTAAAATTAGCCATTCCAATTTCCTCTGATACATATTCTTTTCATAAATGATACCATAAATAGCAGAAAAAAGCAAAAGACGCATCACCTGCGGATGCGTCTTCTGCCTTCATAAAACAAAACCCTGTACTCTACCATTTATTCTCAATGGATAATAATCAAAACTACCTGTATGACGCAAGCAAGCCTTCGAGCTCGCGCAGCTCATTCTGGTCAGGCTTATGTGACCTGAGATATTCATCAAAAAGACTGACAAACGAACCGTCAAACAGCTTATCAAGAAGAGCATTGGTTTCAATAACTCTGACCTGAGGCTTTGTTACAAGTGCCTTGCAGTAAAAACCGGGTTCAACCCGCTCGATCGCGCCCTTATCGATCAGACGCTTGATAACTGTATATGAGGTGTTCTTTTCCCAACCGATATATTCCTTGATAATCTTGGCGATGTCCTTGGCCGCAAGCATCTTGTTAGACCAAAGCAGTTCCATTACATTAAGTTCGCCTTCGTGAAGTCTGATCTCTCCTGATCCACCCATAAAAACACCATGCAATAATAGATTTATGCCCGTCTACGACTGTATCATGTTTCAAGCACAAGTGAATTCTATAACAATAGAAAATTTTTGTCAAGAGAAAAACGCATATTTTATGCATTCTACTGTTGACGAATAAGATTCCACTATTGTAGATAGAAATATTCTACACTAATAGAAAGTATCCGTATGCCGGCATTTTTGTTTCGTTCTCCATGAAGTTGTAGTTGCTCTCTCCGACATATACAATATGTTGAGAACCACGTTCCGAACTATATTTTTTAATGCTTCTGCTCCTTCTTGAATTCAAAAATCCGGTTTCGACAGGAATAAGATCATTTTTTATATTGTAAAGTATATTCACTTTACACCTTGAAGGGTCTTCATAGTAAAAAACGGTATGTTTTCTGCCAAGATCTTCCGTAACAAGATTGCATAGAAGATTTCGATACATCTCGTCCTCTTCCACTGTTTCGATACTTTTTATCAGACACATAAGTATACCGCTGTCGAAAACAGATAATCTGAAGTCATCGGGCTTGTCGACCCTCGGACATTTCGTTATTATTCCGTTTTTTTCCAATACATCGAGCATATTCGAGTACATATTCAGGGTTGCGCCCCTTCTTATCAGGTTAAAGGTGAACCTGAGGCGTCCCAGAGCAATTATCCTTGCCGCAGTTATAAGTATTTCCTCCGCCTGAGTCGGATGAGCGTAATCAGCAAAATCACGCAATATGCCTGTAAGAATCTGCCTTTGTATACTTTCGATCTCTTCTATCCCGTCCTCGCGAATATACTCGTTAACAGCCCCAGGCATTCCGCCGATCCTCAGATAATCGGTGAACATCTCCATTATCTCGTTATGCACAAGCCCCGGGACCGGCTTCTTCTTTTCATAATGGCCCAGAATGATCTCACTATACCATTCCTTACCTGTACCGCATAAGAACTCCTCAAAATCCAGCGGATGCATTTTGACCAATTCAATCAGCCCCTTATCGTAGGCAGCATCTATATCAGCAGAAATAAAGGAAGAGATCAGAACCGTTCTGAAGGAAGTTCCAAGCTCTGAAAGATGATCCTGCATTCCTCTGCAGGCCTGTATCTCATCAAAGAGCAGCAGGATTCCGGGAGCCTTTTCATCATCACCTAGTCCAAGGTATTCTCTGATCCCTGCCTCAAAGCTGCAGGACCTTTCAAAAAGCTGCTCAAAAAATACCTTTGCCCTGTGATCCGTTTCAAAATTGATATAGGCTCTTTTTTCGGCCTTCGCTGAAGCCATCTGAAGAACGGAATATGTTTTCCCGACTCCTCGCGGTCCTATCACAAGAAGCGGCGCTTTCGCGCCGCTGTCATACCAGTTATTAAGATGTTCACTGAACTTTCTTTTCATATCCGCCTCATGCGTTCCGGCCGCCAAGCCTATGCAGAAGTTCCTTGAAATAATCCGGAAGTTCCGAATCAAATTCAACATATTCGCCGGTCGTTGGATGAATAAATCCGAGAACTCTGGCGTGAAGGCATTGTCCCTCAAGCTCAAACCCCGGCCTTATGCCTCCGTAGACCTCGTCTCCGAGGAGCGGATGCCCAAGCGAGGACATGTGCACCCTTATCTGATGTGTCCTGCCTGTTTCAAGCTCACATACTATATGCGTATAGCCCTTGAAGCGCTCCAGGACCTTATAATGCGTAACCGCCCTTTTGCCGTTCTGGCGGTTTATAGCCATCTTTTTACGATCTGTGGGGCTTCTTCCTATCGGAGCGTCAACGGTTCCCTCGTCATCCTTTAAAACACCGATGCAGATCGCCTCATAGCGTCTGGTAATCGAATGCTCCTTCATCTGCTCCGCTATCACCTGATGCGAGCGGTCATTCTTGCATACGACAAGCAGCCCGGTCGTATCTTTATCTATCCGGTGAACTATTCCCGGCCTTTCAACGCCGTTAATGCCCGAAAGTGAGCCTTCACAGTGGTACAGAAGCGCATTGACAAGAGTTCCCGAATAGCTGCCCGAAGCAGGATGAACAACCATTCCCTTGGGCTTGTTTACGATTATGATATCCGTGTCCTCATAGACTATATCGAGCGGAATATTTTCAGGAAGTATATCAGGGATCACGGGATCGGGCACCGAGAACGCAATCTCGTCTCCGTCCGTGACCTTAAAGCTGGATTTCACGGGCTTGCCATCGACTATGACGAGCCCCTGGCCTATCAGCTTCTGTATATAGCTTCTGGACAGATCACTGCAGTTCTCAGCAAGAAAACGGTCTATTCTGAGTCCGTCGTTGAATCCGTCGCAGATGATTGAGATTTCTTTGGCCATATCAGACTAAAATCCTCATCTTTATAATAAAACAGGACTAATATTACTAAAAGAAACATGGAAACGGTGATATAGCAGTCCGCCACATTAAACACAGGAAAATCGATCAGTTCAAAGTAAAGAAAATCAACTACATAGTTCAGCCTGATACGGTCGATCAGGTTTCCGATCGCGCCTGCGGTAACGAACATCAGGACTATCTTCAGGATCCGGAAGCGCTTGTATTCCCACTTTATTCTGTAAGAAATTACCAGGATTCCCAGCAGAATGATCACGGTAAACACGGAAAGCAGGGATGTCCTTCCGCTCATAACGCCCCATACGGCTCCGGTATTTTTATGAGAAACTATCTTAAATACGCCGTCCCATACAACTATCTCACGTCCGCCGGTAAGATTGGTTGATACAAGCTGCTTTGTCAGCTGATCCAGAAAAACCAGCACTCCAGCGCCAAGCAGCAATATAAATTCTGTCAGTAATCTCTTTTTCATGTTCTGTAGAAAAACTCCTCATATAAAAGGGTCCACGTCGTAAACGTGAACCCGCATAATTAATTATCCGAATCATTCAGATCAAAGAAATCAAACTCTTCCTGGCCGGCCACATCATAATCGGAGAAATCGAATTCCTCGTCAGAGCTGTCGGAAAGATGTCTGCTGACAGCCGAAGCCTTTTCGGGAGTTTCTTCCGCGGGCTGGTCATTATCGGGAGCCTTTGAACCGCTTCCGGTTTCAAAAGAGCCGGGATTGCTGATAAACGCATCCAGACGCTGAACGTTGATGCTGAAAGCGTCGGTCTCAAGCATCTCTATCTGTGCCTTTGCGAGATTCTTAAACTGTGCCTTGTACTTCTCATACTGCTGTATAAGAGCAATTGTCTGCTGATGAAGGACTTCAAGCTCGTTCCTGGCATCCGCCAGCATAACATTGGCCTTAACAGTGGCTTCCTTCTCAATCTGCTTGGCTTCCTTGGCTGCGTTATTGCGGGTTTCCTCCGCAGTTTTCTCTGCGAGGACAAGAGCCTTCTGAAGGGTTTTCTCTATGGTCTTGTAGTACTGGATGCCTTCGTTGAGAACACCGACGCGATCCTTGAGCTCCATATTCTCCCTGTAAACTTCCTCATAGGAATTCAGTATTTCCCTCATGAAGCTGTCGACATCCTTCTTGTCGTAGCCGAGACCGCCTGACTTGAAAGACTTATTCTGTATTTCAATAGGTGTTACCATAATACGCCATCCCCTCTGTACAATATAGTATTACAGCCACTTCCCATAGCTATCGCCGAGCTGCCGCGAAGCATCACATGCTCTTGTTAAGAAGCGGAACGTCATATCCCGTCTGAGCAAGAATGTCATTATAGTCGCCCGAAACGTCAACTGCTCCGGGAGCCGCTATAAAGATAAGATCGGATATCTGGAAAAGCTTTCCGTTGACCGAATAAACCGCGCCGGAGATAAAATCCATGATCCTCTGGGAAACAACGATATCATTGTCCTCGAGATTGATTATCGCAACGCAATTGGAAAGAAGTACATCGCAGATGTCCTGTGAATCCTCGAAATTCTTAGGCTTCATTACGCAGACCTCAAGTCCGTCCCTTGTGGTCTTGATCGGAACGACCTTGCTTCCGTCCGGTCTTTCCATGCGGAGAGTTTTACTGTTGTTGCGGCTTTCGATATATGTTGAAGAGCCGTAATTGCTCGCTGTGTGAGCTTTCTTGATCTGAGTTCCGTCACCACCGGTTGAGTAGCTGCGCGAAGATGAATATGAAGACGGCTGTCCCTGCGAGCTTCTGTTCGTCGGGTGATCCTGCCGGGCGGGCTGCTGATCCGGAGCCTTGCGTTTTGCGTTCATTGAACTTTCGTACGCCGCAAAAGCCTCGTCATCATCCTGAAGCTTC
>CAJOQS010000139.1 GCA_905236925.1 uncultured Lachnospiraceae bacterium
GTATCTTACTGAGCAGAACATGCGGACAACTCCTCCGTCATCCGAACGCCAGGGGAGCGAGGTCAGCGTGGAGGGATCCGGGAAGAGAAAAAGGTCCGAACGGACTTCGCCTCCGAAGCCTGCTATCGAAGATGCGTCGATCGCGATCCCGTGCTCAAAGGCACGTTCAAGCTCCGAGGGAAGGATGGCTATATTTTTCAGTCTTCCGAAAACATCAACAAAAGCGAGTCTGATAAACCAGACATTCTCCTGCTTTACATATTCAAGAACCTCTTCTTTTGTGTACTTCATTCGGCTTCCTCCTCTGTAGGACAGATTACTTCCGCGGTCAGTCCCGACCATTTTTTTACCTTACTAATATATTCCGCAGATGGCGCTGTGTCAACGAAGCAAACTATTGAAAAACTTTTAGATTTGCATAATTATATTTTTTTAATGAATAATCATTGACTTTCCTACTTTACAGTGATATAGTGGCAAACAACGAGACAATGGTGTCCGAGGGCGAAAGCCTCCTAGCCGTACTGTCTCTTTTTTTATTCGAATAGCTCGATAACTCTGCTGCAGGGCTACGAGCAAACGTTCAGCGAGCGAGTTTACTCGCGAGATGAGCACGCGAGATAACATAATAAAAAGGAGCAATGGAAATGTTTAAAACACAGTACGTAAAGAAAGTTTATGACAAGATCGCCGCAACCAATGCGGAGCAGCCCGAGTATCTTCAGGCGGTTCGCGAAGTTCTTATGACCATCGAGCCTCTTCTTGAAGAGAATCCCAAGCTTGAGGAGCAGGGAATCCTTGAGAGGATCGTTGAGCCCGAGCGTCAGATCATGTTCCGTGTTGCATGGGTTGATGACGCAGGCAAGGTTCAGGTCAACCGCGGCTACAGAATTCAGTTCAATTCCGCTATCGGACCTTACAAGGGCGGCCTTCGTTTCCATCCCTCGGTTAACCTTTCCATTATTAAATTCCTCGGATTCGAGCAGATATTCAAGAACAGCCTTACAGGTCTTCCTATGGGAGGCGGCAAGGGTGGTTCCGATTTCGATCCCAAGGGCAAGTCAGACGGCGAGATCATGCGCTTCTGCCAGAGCTTCATGACTGAGCTCGCAAAGCACATCGGCCCCGACACCGACGTTCCCGCAGGTGATATCGGAGTTGGCGGACGTGAGGTTGGTTTCCTCTTCGGCCAATACAAGAGACTCCAGAACGAGTTCACCGGAGTTCTTACCGGTAAGGGTCTTGATTTCGGCGGTTCCTTTACCAGAACCGAGGCAACCGGATACGGTCTGTGCTATCTGACCGCTGAAATGCTCAAGTGCATGAAGGGTGAAAGCTTCCAGGGCAAGACAGTTGTTATCTCCGGTGCCGGCAACGTTGCTATCTACGCAGCTCAGAAGGCTACCCAGCTCGGAGCAAAGGTCGTTGCGATGTGCGATTCGAACGGCTATATCTACGATCCTAACGGTGTTAACCTCGATGTTATCAAGGATATCAAGGAAGTTAAGCGTCAGCGCATCAAGGAATACGCAAACAGAGTAAGCGGCGCCGAATACCACGACGGCTGCTCGGGCATCTGGACGATCAAGTGCGACATCGCTCTTCCCTGCGCTACCCAGAACGAGATCAACGAGGACTCCGCTAGGGCACTCGTTGCCAACGGTGTAATGGCTGTTGCCGAAGGTGCGAACATGCCTTCCACTCCCGAAGCAATCGAAGTTTTCCAGAAGGCCGGCATCCTCTTCGCTCCCGCGAAGGCAGCCAATGCAGGCGGCGTTGCCTGCTCCGGTCTCGAGATGAGCCAGAACTCGATGAGATACATGTGGTCCTTCGAAGAGGTTGACGCAAAGCTCAACCAGATCATGATCAACATCTTCCATAACATATACGATGCATCAAAGAGATATTCCGACGGAATGGATCTTGTTGCGGGAGCCAATATTGCAGGCTTCAAGAAGGTTGCGAATGCGATGCTGGCGCAGGGAATTGCGTACTAGGGACTAGGGAATGGTTTCGCCGCGCTTTTGCGGCAAGACTACATTAGACCGTCCCTGCAATTTGATACAAAATATAAAGACCGGGTATCACCCGGTCTTTCGATTTGGGCACATTCGCAAGGTTTTTTCTTTGGTATAAAAAAATATTTAGGGTGTTTTATTATCCCGATTATGCTATCATATTGTGCGTTGAGTGTTCATCTTTATTATCTTAAGTATAAAAAAGGAGCGTATTTCAGCATGTCTAATTGTGCAATCGTAGGAATCAACTGGGGCGACGAAGGCAAGGGCCGCATGGTCGACCTGCTCACCGAAAGCTATGATATCGTTGTCAGGTTTCAGGGCGGCGGAAACGCGGGTCACACCGTTATCAACGAATTCGGCAAGTTTGCTCTGCATCTTCTTCCCTCCGGTATTTTCAGACCCGCTGTTGTGAATATCCTCGGAAATGGCGTTGCTCTCGACCTCGAGAACCTCTGGAACGAGATCCAGACCGTCGAGGCACAGGGTGTGAAGGTTGGTCCCGACAAGCTTCGCATCAGCGACAGAGCATCTCTGCTTCTGCCCTGGCACCGCGATCTGGACAGCCTTGAAGAGGCACGTCTGGCTGACAAGAAGTTCGGTTCGACAAAGCAGGGCATCGCTCCTTTCTACTCCGATAAATACCAGAAAAAGACCATCCTTGCGGGAGAGCTCTTCTATCCCGAGCATCTGAAGGCACATCTTGCCGATCTGCTCGAATGGAAGAATCTGACCCTTACCAAGGTTTACGGTGCTCCCGCGGTAACTCTCGACGAGCTTGTTGCATGGTTTGAGAACTACGGCGAGAAGTTAAAGCCCTATATCTGCAGCACCGGCTCGCTTCTGCGTGACGCGCAGAAAAACGGAAAGAGCATTCTTTTCGAGGCACAGCTCGGTTCACTGCGCGACCTCGATTACGGAATCCATCCCTATACCACTTCATCGAATACCACTGCCGCTTACGCTCCTATCGGTTCAGGTCTTCCTTCCGCTAAGATCGACACCGTTGTCGGCGTAGTCAAGGCTTATTCAACATGTGTCGGCGAAGGTCCTTTCACCTGTGAATGGTTCGGCGAAGAAGCCGAGAAGCTCCGCGAGGCAGGCGGTGAATACGGTGCGAAGACAGGCCGTCCCCGCCGTGTAGGTCCCATCGACCTTGTTGCGACCCGCTACGGTGTCGAGGTTCAGGGCGCTACCGATATCGCCCTTACCAAGATCGACGTCCTCAGCTACATGGACAGGATCCCCGTATGCACCCACTATGAGCTTGACGGCAAGCAGACCGACGAGTTCCCCTTCCCCGTTGCATTGAACGACGTGAAGCCCGTCATAGAATACGTTGACGGCTGGGGATGCGATATCTCCGGAATCCGCCGCTGGGAAGACCTCCCCGTTCAGGCACGCAATTATGTTGAAATGATAGAAAAGGCTATCGGCTGCCACATCACCTATGTATCCGTAGGTGCGGAGCGAGACGCTTACATCAAACGATAAAACCAACGCCGGGATGCCTGCGACTGTCTGTCGCCGGCATCCCGGCGCAAATCATGCAATCGAAAGGAATCATCATGGACGACAAATACAATTCACCTCTTGCCTCCCGCTACGCTTCCGACTACATGCTCAAGCTCTTCTCGTCACAGACCAGGATCGAGACCTGGCGCAGGCTGTGGGTTGCTCTTGCCCGTGCCGAGCACAAGCTCGGACTGCCTATAACCGAGGAGCAGGTTGCTGAACTCGAGGCGCATATCACCGACATTGATTTTGAAACCGCAGCTGCCCGTGAAAAGGAAGTCCGCCACGACGTCATGGCTCATGTTTACACCTACGGCAAGGCTGCTCCGTCCGCTGCCGGAATAATCCATCTCGGCGCGACCAGCTGCTATGTCACGGATAATGCCGATATCGTCATCTACCGCGACGGTCTGGTCTATCTGCGGGGCGAGCTGCTTAAGGTCATCCGTAACCTGAGCGAATTTGCAGAGGAATACAAGGATCTCCCGACTCTCGGATATACTCATTATCAGCCTGCGCAGCCCGTTACGATGGGCAAGCGCGCCACTCTCTGGCTTCAGGACTTCGCATCCGATCTTGAAGAGCTCGACTTTGTCATCGGCTCGATGAAGATGCTCGGCTGCCGCGGAACAACGGGTACCGAGGCAAGCTTCGTGGAGCTGTTCGAGGGCGACACCGCCAAGATCGACGAGATGAACCGCATGATCTGCGGCGAATTCGGTTTCGACCGTACCTTCAGTGTCTGCGGCCAGACCTATCCCCGCAAGTTCGACAGCAGGATCCTTAACGTGCTCTCCTCGATCGCGCAGAGCTGCTACCGCATGGCAAACGATATACGCCTTCTTCAGCATGACCGACAGCTCGAAGAGCCCTTCGAGAAGAACCAGATCGGTTCCTCCGCGATGGCCTACAAGCGCAACCCCATGCGAAGCGAGCGCATCTGCTCACTCGCGCGCTATCTGATGATCGACGCGCTCAATGCTCCGATGACCGCCTCCGTTCAGTGGATGGAGAGAACCCTGGATGACTCGGCAAACCGCCGCATCTCCATGCCCGAGGGCTTCCTGTGCGCGGACGCGATTTTAAGACTGGCTCAGAACGTCACCTCAGGTATGGTCGTTAATAAAAAGATCGTTGAGAGAACGATCCGTGAATATCTTCCTTTCAGCGCCACCGAGAACATCCTCATGGAAGCGGTTAAGCGCGGCGGCGACCGCCAGCAGCTTCACGAGCTGATCCGTCAGGATTCGATGACCGCCACCGCCAATATGAAGAACGGCGAGGCATGCAATCTTCCCGAGCTCCTTGCTTCGCACCCCGAATTCGGCATGACCCGTGAGGAGATCGAGGCTGTGCTTGAGCCGTCGCTGTACATCGGAAGATGCGCGGAACAGGTTGAGAACTATCTTCGTGAGATCAGACCGCTGCTTGCCGATGTCAAGGAAGGCAACGGAGAGATAAATCTGTAACGGAAAGAGGAGCATAATGGATAAAGAACTTGTTATTGTTATCGATTTCGGCGGACAGTACAATCAGCTCGTTGCGCGGCGCGTGCGCGAGTGCAATGTGTACTGCGAGATCTATTCCTACAAGACCGATCTTGAGAAGATCAAAGCCATGAACCCGAAGGGAATCATCCTCACGGGCGGCCCTTCCAGCTGCTATGAAGAAGGTGCCGCGACCTGCTCTCCCGAGCTGTTCAATCTGGGCATCCCGGTGCTCGGTCTGTGCTACGGCGCGCAACTCATGAGCCACGTGCTCGGCGGAAAGGTTGAGCGTGCCTCTGCACGCGAATACGGCAAGACCGAGGTGGATGTGAACAATTCTTCCGAGCTGTTCAGGGGCGTTTCGCCGCATACTGTCTGCTGGATGAGCCATTTCGATTATATTTCTAAGCTTGCTCCGGGCTTTAAGAGCATCGCTCACACCGACAACTGCCCCGTTGCCGCTGCCGAGTGTCCCGATAAGAAGCTTTACGCGATCCAGTTCCATCCCGAGGTCCTTCACACTGTTGAAGGCTCGAAGATGCTTTATAATTTCGTTCGCGGTATCTGCGGATGTTCAGGCGATTGGAGAATGGATTCTTTCGTTGAAAACACGATCCGCGACATACGCGCCAAGGTCGGCGACGGCAAGGTTCTTCTTGCTCTGTCGGGAGGCGTGGATTCATCGGTTCTTGCCGGTCTGCTCTCGCGCGCCATCGGCAGGCAGCTCACCTGCGTATTCGTTGACCACGGCCTTCTCAGGAAAAACGAGGGCGACGAGGTCGAGGCCGTATTCGGCAACGGCGGTCAGTTCGATCTGAACTTTATCCGCGTCAATGCTGCCAAGCGTTACTACACAAAGCTCGCCGGAGTAACCGAACCTGAGCGCAAGAGAAAGATCATAGGTGAGGAATTCATCCGCGTATTCGAGGAAGAAGCCAAGAAGATCGGCAAGGTGGATTTCCTTGCTCAGGGCACCATTTATCCTGATGTCGTTGAATCGGGTCTCGGCGGGGAATCCGCTGTGATCAAGTCGCATCACAACGTAGGCGGTCTTCCCGACTATGTTGATTTCAAGGAGATCATCGAACCCCTCCGCAATCTGTTCAAGGATGAGGTCCGCAAGGCCGGTCTCGAGCTCGGGCTTCCCGAGAAGCTTGTGTACCGTCAGCCCTTCCCCGGTCCTGGACTTGGCATCCGCATTATCGGTGAGGTCACTGCCGAAAAGGTCAAGATCGTTCAGGACGCTGACGCGATCTACCGTGAGGAGATCGCCAGGGCTGCTGAGGCATGGAAGCAGGACCGCAGCAACTGCACTGCTCCCTCCCGCTCCGCTTCCGAACATGACAGCGCTTCCGGCGCAGCCCTCGGTTATGCAGTCAATCCCGTGA
>CAJOQS010000140.1 GCA_905236925.1 uncultured Lachnospiraceae bacterium
ACCTTTGAGAACGGATTATTCGGGTTCGAGGAGTACAAGAAGTATGCTCTCCTTTACGATGCAGAGGATGGAGAGAGCACCTCGATCAAGTGGCTGCAGTGCGTTGAGGAGGAGGGCATTGCTCTTCCCGTCATGATGCCCACTCTTGTCAAGCCCGATTACGATCCCGTGGTTGAGGACGACTGGCTTCAGGAGCTCGGAGACTGGAACGAGAACAACATCAGCGTGCTCGTAACACTGACGGTTCCCTCGGATCTTAAGGCCATGACAACAAACATGAAGGCACCCATCATCATAAACACCGAAAGCATGAAGGGGGCGCAGGTGGTTGCGGAGAATCCCGATTATGAGATCAAGTTCCGCATCTATGATATCATCAATAAGGGGAAGGAGGAGAGCTGATGCTTGCATTATCACGTAAAACAAACGAATCGATAATGATCGGCAGCGATATCGAGATCAGTATCCTCGAGATCCGCGGCGATCAGGTGAAGATAGGGATCAAGGCTCCCAAGAACGTTCCCGTATTCCGCAAGGAGATATTCCTTCAGATTGAGGAGGAAAACAAGAACGCCATAGCGCAGGAGCAGTCACCCGAAACCATCAAGGAGCTTTTCAAGCTTTAAAGCGGTATTTGAAGCGCAGACTCAGGAGTCTGCGCTTTTTATTTTATTTATTGTGATGAAGCTATAAAGTTTTTTCAGTTTTGTGTCGATAAATGAAGCAGAGGCATAGTGTCGGCTAAGGATGGCCGACAGGTATTTACTTTTGACAAGGAGGTTAATTATGGGAATGGAACCTTTAACCAATGTCAGCTTTCAGCCGCAGAGCAAACCGGCAGCTGAGACTCATGCGCCCGCACCGGCAGGCAGCGTGGATATCAGTGTGGTTTCTTCTGCTCAGAATGCTGTAGCAGCCCCCGAGCAGGGCAAATCGGGTCAGCAGCAGTCGCAGCCCTCGAAGGACGAGATCCAGAAGGCCATAGCAGCGGCCAACAGGAAGGCACACTTCGGGCACACGAACGCTCAGTTCTCATACCATGAGGAGACTCACAGTATCGCCGTCAAGATCATGGACGCCGAGACCAGCGAGGTCATCAAGGAGATCCCTTCCGAGGAAACTCTTGAAATGATCAGCAAGATGTGGGAACTCGCAGGCATCATGGTTGACGAGAGAAGATAAGACAGCAGCGGACCGCGGATAATAACAAAGAAGAACAGATCCGGCGGATCCTTGACCTCTATGGATGATCATTAAAATGAATGATCCGTAGAAAGGAAGGATTTGCGGGGGTTCTAGAAGAGTACGCCAAAATCCAGACAGGAGGTACGATAATGCCTATCAGAATGAGCGGAATGATATCGGGACTCGATACCGATGCTATCATAAAGGAACTTATGTCTGCGCAGTCACAGAAAAAGGTTGCTCTGGAGCAGAATAAGGAAAAGCTTTCCTGGAAAAAGGAAAAGTGGGAAGAGCTCAATACCAAGACATACGCTCTTTATACAGAGAAGCTTTCGGCATTGAAGCTCGAAGGAACATATCTGACCAAGAAGGCTGCCTCCTCGAATACGGAGAAGGCCGAAGTTACCGCAACCAATGCGGCAAACGGTTCATATGAGCTTAAGATCAACAAACTTGCATCGGCTCAGATCGTTACAGGAGCGGATATCAGCTCCAAGAACCTGACCAAGTCCTCCAAGCTGACTACAGCCGGAATGGAAGCCGGACAGAAGATCACCGTTACTGTAAACAAGGCCGGAAGCGCCGAGCCTGTGGAGAAGACTCTGGATGTTACGGAAGAAACAACCGTTGACGATCTTACCGCATTCCTTAAGGATGCAGGGATCAACGCCAACTTTGATGCAGGAACCGGCAGGTTTTACCTGAGCGCGAAGAATTCCGGAGCGGAAAACAGCTTCACACTTGTTTCCGACAAGACCGGAGACACCGGACTTGCTGCACTCGGACTCGGCAATATCGATTCGACCCTCGCAACTTCGGGTCAGACAGCCGCCAACAGCAGCACGATGGCTATCGTTGCGGCACAGGACGCAGAGTATGTTCTTAACGGAGCGACTCTTACCTCGTCAGGCAACTCGGTAACGGTCAACGGCCTTTCGATCGAGCTGAAGGGAACGACATCCGGCGAAGAGCGTATCAACATCACGGTGGCAAACGATACTGACGCCGTATATAAAAAGATCAAGGAATTCGTTACATCATACAACGAGCTCATGACAGACATGTACGGCAAGTACACTGCTGCATCCGCCCGTAAGTACGCGATGCTTACCGACGAAGAGAAGGAAGCGATGACCGACAAGCAGGTCGAGCTCTGGGAAGACAAGATCAAGGGAGCCCTGCTCAGAAACGACAGCACACTGAATTCTCTTATGACTATATTCAGAGGCGGAATGCAGGGAACCGCAGAGGTTGACGGAAAGACCTATTCTCTTTCAAGCTTCGGAATTGTAACGGGTGCCTATACCGAGCACGGACTGATCCACATCAACGGAGATCCGGACGATGCAACTTACGCAAATAATGAGGATTCGCTCAAGAAAGCTCTTGAAAGCGATCCTTCGGGAACAGGCAAGGCTCTTTCGAAGATATTCTCGCAATTCTACGATTCGCTGACCAAGCAGATGGCAGCTTCTTCCATCAGCAGCGCGCTGACACTGTACAACGATAAACAGATACAGTCGCAGATGGATACATATGAAAAACAAATTTCTTCCTGGGAGGATAAACTTTCTGCCTTAGAAGACCGATATTATAAACAGTTCTCCTCAATGGAGAGTTCGCTGGCGGATCTTCAGAATAAACAGAACCAGTTGTCCGGACTGCTGGGAATGTCGTGATAACAGCGAACGACAATAAATAACGCTATCAAATAAAACCGCAGGGGGTATAAAATATGACTCAGAACATGACCTTGGCATACAAGAACAATTCCATCCAGACCGCATCACCCGCAGAACTTACTCTTATGCTCTACGACGGAGCGATCAAGTTCTGCAACATAGCACTCGGAGCCCTGGAGAACAATGACATCCAGAAGGCAAACACAAATATCATCAAGGCCGAGAAGATAATCACCGAATTCAGAGCCACACTTGATTTCAAATACCCCGTTGCGAAGGATTTTGATCTCGTATACGATTACATTTACAGAAGGCTGGTTGAAGCCAACATTCACAAGGATACCGAGATCCTTGAGGAAGCACTCGGATACATCCGCGAGATGCGTGATACCTGGAAGGAAGTCATGAGACTGAACCGTGTTCAGAACGCTACGGGCCCAAAGATCCAGTACATAATGAAGGATCAGAGGCTGGCAGCAGCGGAATAAAAGAAGATGAGTGATATGAGAGGACGGTTCTTCCGTCCTCTTTTATTCTTGAAAAATGGTATATATACAGATAGAATTATAGAAGGAAAGCGAGGGGATCATATGCCGGATAATACAGAAACCTACATTAAAGTACTTATTGACACTCTGAAGAAAAAAGAGAAAGTCCTTACGTCTCTTTCCGAATGTACGAAGCAGCAGTCGCAGCTTCTCGAAGCGGACGAGTTCGATACCGAAGCTTTCAATTCCATCATAGAAAAGAAGGACATACTTCTCGAGGAGTTGAAAGGACTTGACGACGGCTTCCTCGATCTGTACGAGCGTGTCGGCCAGGTCCTGAAGGACGATCCTTCCGCACATGCCGACAGCGTGAAGAAGGCACAGGAGCTTGTAAAGCACCTTACGGAGCTTTCTGCTTCACTTACCGCGGCGGAGGAACGGAACCGTTCGGGCTTTGCCATAAGGCTCAGCCAGGGCCGCCAGAAGATCAAGGA
>CAJOQS010000141.1 GCA_905236925.1 uncultured Lachnospiraceae bacterium
AAACGGAAGGCACGAAAGCCGGGTGACTTTAGTCACCGCGGCGACATGAGCAAGAAGCCCGCGAAGCGGGCGGATTGCGAATGCGTGTCACTGAAACGGAAGGCACGAAAGCCGGGTGACTTTAGTCACCGCGGCGACATGAGCAAGAAGCCCGAGAAGCGGGCGAATTGCGAATGCGTGTCGCTGAAACGGAAGGCACGAAAGCCGGGTGACTTTAGTCACCGCGGCGACATGAGCAAGAAGCCCGCGAAGCGTGCGGATTGCGAATGCGTGTCGCTGAAAAACCACAAATGATTTTAAGGAAGTAAGAGATTATGCTTGAGAAGTATCTTCCGCGTACGGAGTTTAATTCCTATGAGGATTTTAAAGCCAACTACAAGGTCAATGTTCCCGAGAATTTCAATTTCGGCTGGGATATAGTGGACGGCTGGGCCAAGGAGAAGCCCGAAAACCGCGCTCTGGTATGGTGTGACGACAACGGTGAGGAGAAGACCTTCACCTTCGCCGAGATGAGCAGGCTTTCAAACCGCGCCGCGAATTACTTCAAGAGTCTCGGGATACATAAGGGCAGCGTTGTAATGATGATTCTCCGCCGCAGATACGAGTACTGGATCTGCGCAACAGCTCTTATCAAGATCGGAGCGGTGCTTATACCGGGCACGCTGCAGCTGACTACGCATGATCTTGTATACCGCGCGAACGCTGCCGGGATCGAGATGTTCATCTCGCTCGACGATGATTTCGTAGTGACCCAGATAGAGAACACACTTCCCGAGGCACCTTCTGTAAAGAACGTCATGCTCGCGAACGGTCACAGGGACGGCTGGCTTAACCTGCACGACGGAATGGATTCTTCCCCGGATGTCCTTGAACGCCCGACAGGCGATGAGGCCACCAGGAACAATGATGTGATGCAGATCTATTTTACATCGGGCACGACAGGAATGCCCAAGATGGTCACACACAATTATCTGCATCCGCTCGGACATATAGTTACCGCTAAATACTGGCAGTGTGTTCAGGAGAACAAGCTGCATATGAGCGTTTCGGATTCCGGCTGGGCAAAGTTCGGATGGGGCAAGATCTACGGTCAGTGGATCGCCGGAGCGACGGTATTCTGCTATGACATGAAGAAATTCATCCCGACGAATCTTCTTCAGAAGATACAGGATTACAAGCTCACCACCTTCTGCGCGCCTCCTACCATGTACAGGTTCATGCTCCAGGAGGATGTTGCATCCTATGATCTTTCTTCGGTTGTACGCTGGTGCACCGCAGGTGAGCCTCTTAATCCGGAGGTCGTAAGAAAATGGAAGGAACTGACCGGTCATACGATCGCGGAGGGCTTCGGACAGACGGAAGGAACCGTTCTTGCGGCGAACTTCCCCTGGTTTGAACCCAAGGCGGGTTCAATGGGCAAGCCTTCGCCTATTTATGATCTGAAACTGATAAACAGCGAGGGCCGCGAGGCCGAAGACGGTGAGGAAGGCGAGATAACGATCTGCAATCTGGACAGGGAATACCCCATAGGCCTGTTCATCGGCTACTACCGCAACGAGGAACTTACAAAGGAAGCTGTCGGAAGCGGAAGCTACAATCTCAAGGATGTTGCATGGCGTGATCCCGACGGATATCTGTGGTTTGTGGGTCGACATGATGATGTTATCAAGTGTTCGGGCTACCGTATCGGTCCCTTCGAGGTCGAAAGTGCACTGATCACACATCCCGCAGTTGTTGAGTGTGCGATCACCGCTGCGCCCGATCCCGTCAGAGGTCAGGTCGTTAAGGCTACTGTTGTTCTCGCCAAGGGATATACCCCTTCCGACGAGCTTACGAAGGAGCTGCAGAACCACGTTAAGAAGAACACCGCTCCCTATAAGTATCCCAGGATCGTCGAGTATGTGGATGAGCTTCCCAAAACTCTGGGCGGAAAGATAAAGCGTGCGCAGATCCGCAATGCGGATGCGGACAGGAACGAAAAGAAATAACTGGAGTATTCGGAACATGAAAAAGTTATTCTTGCTGATGCTCCTTTTCTGCATTGTTCTTACAGGCTGCACGGCAGGCGGAGACAGTGACTACTCCGAGGCTGTCAGGCTGTTCGGAGAAGGAGATTATGCCGGAGCGGAGGTCTTTTTTATCAAGGCCATTGAAGAAGGTAAAAAGGATCCCGTAAAAAGACTCGGACATGCCTATAACCTGATCGGGCTCGGAAAAAAAGAGGCTGCCCTCGAAGAGCTTGAGGGAATAAAGGACAGCTTTGAGGATGAAGCTACCCTTACTGCCGTAAGGAAAACCATTATAGATATCCTGCTCGAGAACGGTGATTATCTTAAAGCCGCGGAGGGCTATGAGGAGCTTGCACAGCTCAGCACGGATGTCAGGGAATCGAGCGACTGCCTGATACAGGCCGCAGTGATAAAGGCCGACATGTACCGGGAAAAAGGCATGACGGATGAGCTTGAGACCGAGCTCAGGAACCTTATAAGCCTTAAGACCTTTGCCGACAGTGAGTATTATGAGCTGTATTCGATAGTCAGTGCCAGAGAGCGCAAGGAGTCCCGCTTAAGACTTGCGGACGAGATCGTTGCGTACATGAACGGCCACTCCTCGTATATCTCGGATTACCGCCAGCTTGTCAGCGTTGTGTTTGATGCGGCGAAAACAGCTGAATACACGGAATGGACGAAAAGCGGAGAGGATTATTACGTTATCGCGGAGGAACTTATAGCCCGGGCCGAGGGAGGCGAAAACGGACTGACCGAGGACGAGGTCCTCAAATATAAAGTCATCATCGCGGAACGTCGCGGGAAGATGGAGGTGGCGTACAAACTTTTGGGTGTATATCTTAACCATTGTCCCGATGACGCATATGCCCAAAAGGAGATGGATTACCTCCAAAACCGTCTGGGCCTGGGTCAGTGAAAAGGCTTTAAAAACTAGAAACTACTCAAGTAGAATAGAAGGCGCTCTTGCGGACGACAAGTGTCGGCAACCACAATATCTAGTGGTTGCCGTTTTTTTGAAAAATATATGTTGTATATTGTGTTGACACTAATTTTTCGAAATGCTAAACTTTGAGTATAGGTTGTGCGTCGATGCCGACCGTATTTTTTATAATCAATACACGCCGGAAAACCGATTCCGGCAAGAGGAGAGGTATGGACAATTTTAAGGTACTGAAACGCGACGGGGCGATCGCGGAGTTTAATCTGGAGAAGATTTCGGGAGCCATCAAGAAGGCCTTCAATGCAACGGAGAACCTTTATAATGATGACATCATCAATCTTCTCGCATTAAGAGTAACTGCCATGTTCCAGGCAAAGATCAAGGACGGGACCGTTGCTGTCGAGGATATCCAGGACTGTGTTGAGGAAACGCTCAACCAGGCGGGATACAGCGAAGTGGCGAAGGCTTACATCTTATACAGAAAACAGAGAGAAAAGCTCCGCAACATGAAGTCAACGATCCTTGACTACAAGGAGATCGTCGACAGCTACGTTAAGGAGGAGGACTGGAGAGTTAAGGAGAACTCTACCGTCACATATTCGGTAGGAGGACTTATCCTTCACAATTCCGGCTCGGTAACCGCCAATTACTGGCTCAGCGAGATCTACGACGACGAGATCGCCAATGCACACCGCAACGCGGACATTCATATTCATGACCTCAGCATGCTTACCGGATACTGTGCCGGATGGTCGTTGAAGCAGCTCATCAAGGAAGGACTCGGAGGCATCCCCGGCAAGATTACATCTTCACCCGCGAAGCATCTTTCGACCCTCTGCAACCAGATGGTCAACTTCCTCGGAATCATGCAGAACGAGTGGGCCGGAGCCCAGGCATTCTCGTCCTTTGACACATACCTCGCACCTTTCGTTAAGATAGATAACCTTGACTACGACGAAGTCAAGCAGTGCATACAGTGCTTCGTATACGGAGTCAACACCCCCAGCAGATGGGGAACCCAGGCTCCTTTCTCGAATATCACTCTGGACTGGACTGTTCCCAACGATCTGGCAGAGCTTCCCTGCATAATCGGCGGCAAGGAAGTTGACTTCTGCTATAAGGACTGCAAAAAAGAAATGGACATGGTCAACAAGGCATTCCTTGAGATCATGATCGAAGGCGATGCCAACGGCAGAGGCTTCCAGTATCCCATCCCCACATATTCGATCACACGTGATTTCGACTGGAGCGACACGGAGAACAACCGTCTCCTCTTCGAAATGACCGCCAAGTACGGTACACCTTACTTCAGCAACTATATCAACAGCGATATGGAGCCTTCGGATGTACGCTCGATGTGCTGCAGACTTCGTCTTGATCTTCGCGAGCTGCGCAAGAAGTCGGGCGGATTCTTCGGAAGCGGTGAGTCCACAGGTTCCGTGGGCGTTGTAACGATCAACATTCCCCGTATCGCATACCTCAGCAGCAACGAGGACGAATTCTTCAAGCGTCTTGACCGCATGATGGATATCTCCGCACGTTCACTGAAGGTTAAGCGTGAGGTTATCACAAAGCTTCTCAATGAGGGTCTTTATCCTTACACCAAGCGTTATCTCGGCACATTTGCGAATCATTTCTCGACCATCGGTCTTGTTGGAATGAACGAGGCATGCCTTAACGCGAGCTGGATCGGAAGGGATCTTACCGACGTAAGGTCGCAGGATTTCACCGAGAAGGTCCTCAACCACATGAGAGAGAGACTGTCCGACTACCAGGAGGAGTACGGCGATCTCTACAACCTCGAGGCAACTCCCGCAGAGTCCACCAGCTACAGACTTGCAAAGCATGACCGCAAGCGCTGGCCCGATATCAAGACTGCCGGAGCGAGAGGCGACACACCTTACTACACCAACTCCAGCCACCTGCCCGTTGAATTCAGCGAGGACATCTTCGCAGCACTTGATATTCAGGACAGACTTCAGACCCTGTATACATCGGGAACCGTATTCCATGCGTTCCTCGGTGAGAAGCTTCCCACATGGGAGTCGGCAGCCAAGCTTGTCCGCACTATCGCGGAGAATTACAGGCTTCCCTACTATACCATGTCGCCCACCTATTCGATCTGCCGCGAGCACGGTTATCTGAACGGCGAGCAGTTCAAATGTCCTATCTGCGGCGAGGAGGCAGAAGTTTATTCAAGGATCACCGGCTACTATCGTCCGGTAAAGAACTGGAACGCCGGAAAGTCACAGGAATACAAGAACCGTACCGAGTACAAGCCGGAGAAGTACATGAACAGGTTCTCACTCGGATCAGGCTGCTGCAACACCGGAGCCACAGATGACATCACTCGTGCGCTTGACAGGAACACCGCTCCTCTTGATGCGGAGAAGGCTCTTACGAGCGAGCTGACGGACGGCATCTATCTGTTCACTACAAAGACCTGCCCTAACTGCAAGCTTGCGAAGCAGTATCTTGAGGGCATTGATTATACAGTGATCGATGCGGAGGACGAGGCTGACCTTGCACGCGAGTGGGGCATCATGGCAGCGCCCACGCTTGTGGTTCTCAAGGAAGGCGCCAGAACCAAGTACGCGAACGCTTCGAACATCAAGAAATTTGCGGAGACTGTTTCGGCGGTATCGTTATAAACCATTAAATACGACACTTACAACATGGCTTCATGCCGTCACACTCCTTTCGGGCCGTGGATCGATACCTGATCCGCGGCTTCTTTTTGCCCTGCTGTTCAGGGCATGTTCTTTTTGACATGGTATAAAGGGAATGGTATTATAAAAGCAGATCTGAAGTGAGAGGGAGGAGACGCGGTGAAGAAGCATTTTTTGGTTGTGGACGACAGTGAACTGAACCTTCGTGTTGTCAGCTCCATACTCGACCGGTTCGGTATCAGCGCGGACTATGTCAAGGGCGCGGATGCTGCTTTTACAAAGCTTTCCGAGAGGGATTACGATCTCGTTCTCATAGATTATCTTATGCCGGTGATGAACGGAGACGAAGTCACAAGACTAATCCGGAAGATCAACGGTATTCACCAGAAGGAGTATTTCGGCAGACTCCCGATCGTCATGCTCACCGCGGAGGAAAAGCCCGAGATGGT
>CAJOQS010000142.1 GCA_905236925.1 uncultured Lachnospiraceae bacterium
CAGCGACGATATCATCTTCTGCAGGGATTATTTCCTTTCGGAGCACCGCGATCCGACCATCACCGAGCTCAGGATGATCGACACCTACTGGTCGGATCACTGCCGTCATACAACCTTTACAACCGCAATCGACAATGTTTCCTTTGAGGATACCAGGCTGGAGGAGGCCTACAGGCATTATCTTGCTGTAAGGGAAGAGCTTGGCGTCAAGAAGCCCGTATGTCTTATGGATATTGCGACCGTATCGGTGAAATATCTTAAAAAGGCCGGACTTCTCGATAAGCTTGATGAATCCGAGGAGATCAATGCCTGCACGGTAAAGATTGATGTCGATGTCGACGGGAAGACGGAGCCCTGGCTGCTTCTCTTTAAGAACGAAACACATAACCATCCGACCGAGATAGAGCCCTTTGGAGGCGCGGCAACCTGTATCGGCGGCGCAATACGCGATCCGCTCTCTGGTCGTTCCTATGTTTACGGAGCAATGCGCGTAACGGGCGCGGCTGATCCCGTAAAGCCCATCTCCGAAACGATCCCGGGCAAGCTGCCTCAGCGTAAGCTTGTTACCGGCGCGGCAGCAGGCTATTCATCATACGGAAACCAGATCGGTCTTGCGACAGGCATCGTTGACGAGATCTATCATCCCGGATATGCGGCCAAGAGAATGGAGATTGGCGCGGTTATCGCGGCTGCTCCCGCAGAGAACGTCCGCAGAGAGAGACCCGAACCCGGCGACGTTGTGATACTCCTCGGAGGAAGCACCGGAAGAGACGGAATCGGCGGAGCCACAGGCTCTTCGAAGGCACATAACACCGATTCTGTCAAGACCTGCGGCGCGGAGGTCCAGAAGGGTAATGCGCCCGAGGAGCGCAAGCTTCAGAGACTATTCAGGAATCCCCGTGCTTCAAGGCTCATAAAGCGATGCAACGATTTCGGAGCAGGCGGAGTATCGGTAGCCATAGGAGAACTGGCTGACGGACTTGAGATAGATCTTAACGCTGTTCCGAAGAAATATGAGGGCCTTGACGGAACCGAGCTTGCCATAAGTGAATCGCAGGAGAGGATGGCTGTTGTGGTCGCTCCCGGCGATGTGGCAGGCTTCCTTGAGCTTGCCGCGGCTGAGAACCTTCAGGCGGTAAGAGTTGCAGAAGTCAGAGAAGAGCCCCGCCTTGTAATGAACTGGAACGGCAGGCGGATAGTGGATATAAGCAGGGAGTTCCTTAACTCGAACGGAGCACCCAAGCATATTACGATAGAGACCGGCAAGGCGGCTGCGGCGGACGACACGGTTGCCGCACTTTCCGGAAGCCCCAAGAGCCTCGGCTTTAAAGATAAGTACGAGAAGCTGGTTTCCGATCTTAACAGCTGCTCGATGCGCGGGCTTGCGGAGCGCTTTGACTCAACGATTGGAGCGGGAACCGTTATCATGCCCTTCGGAGGAGTCAGACAGCTTACGCCCTCACAGGCCATGGTCCAGAAGATCCCTGTTGAGAAGAAGCATACGGATACCTGCTCGGTAATGAGCTGGGGATACAATCCGTTCATTACGGAAAAGGACTGCTTCAGAGGATCATATCTCGCGGTTGTCGAATCGGTATCGAAGCTGATAGCCGCCGGAGCGGAGTTCAGTGATGTTTATCTGACCTTCCAGGAATACTTCGCTAAGCCCGGACGTGATCCCAAACGCTGGGGACAGCCTCTTTCCGCACTACTCGGAGCCTTTGAGGCACAGCTTTCACTCGGTATCGGAGCGATCGGCGGAAAGGATTCGATGAGCGGAAGCTTTGAGAAGCTTGATGTTCCGCCCACACTTGTTTCTTTTGCGGTAACGACTGCGAAGACCGGGGATATCATTTCAGGTGATTTCAAAAAAGCCGGAAGCAGGGTTGTGAGGATCGCCCCCGCGTATGATGAAAAGGGCCTTCCCGTAACTGCTTCGCTGAAGGCATGCTTTGAAACCGTCAGGACCCTCGTTAAGACAGGTAAGGCATTATCATGCTATACATCCGGTATCGGAGGTGTTGCCGAAGCCGTTTTCAGGATGGCGATAGGAAACGGAAAGGGATTTGAATTCAGTGAATCTGTGAAAGAGGACGAACTCTTCAGATACGACTACGGTGCATTTATTGTTGAGCTTTCGGACGGAACCGGAGAAGAGGATGTCAGAAAGATCCTTTCCGGATGCGCCGGAAACGACGGTGCTTCGGTTGAATTGCTCGGTTCGACGACAGCAGATGAAAAGCTGATCTTTGCCGGAACCGCGATCGACCTTAATGAGCTCCTTGCTCTGTACGAGAACAGACTTGAGAGCGTTTATTCCTGCAATATCCCTGTAGCAGGGCATCCGATGGAGACCTTCTCCTCGAAAAATGCGGCGGAGCATATCACGGCAGCACCCGCTTTCAAATGCGCGAAGCCCAAGGTCCTCATACCGGCCTTCACGGGTACTAACTGCGAGTACGACAGCGCAAAGGCAGCTGCGGATGCGGGCTGCGATCCCGAGATAATCGTCATCAGGAATCTTACCGGCGATGCCATTTCATCAAGCATCGAGGAATTTGCCGGGAAGCTCGGAACCGCGCAGATCGTATTCATTCCCGGAGGCTTCTCGGGAGGCGACGAGCCTGACGGAAGCGGTAAATTCATCACTGCATTCTTCAGGAACGAGGCCGTAAAGGATGCGGTAACAAAGCTCCTCGATGAGCGCGATGGCCTTATGTGCGGAATATGCAACGGCTTCCAGGCACTGATCAAGCTCGGTCTGGTTCCCTACGGACGCATCATCGATACCGATGAGAACTGCCCGACGCTCAGCTTTAACACCATCGCGCGCCATCAGTCAAGGATAGTCAGGACCAGGATCGCTTCAAACAGCTCACCCTGGCTTGCATATACGAATGTTGGGGATATCTATAATGTTCCGATCTCCCACGGAGAGGGACGCTTCCTCGCGGACGAGGCGCTTATAAAGGAGCTTGCCGCAAAGGGGCAGATAGCGACCCAGTATGTCGATCTTGAAGGCGCGGCAACGGAGGACGTTCATTTTAACCCCAACGGCTCCATGTACGCGATAGAGGGCATCACCTCGCCGGACGGAAGAGTCTTCGGCAAGATGGGACATTCCGAGCGTATCGGCAGGGATCTGTACAGGAATGTACCGGGCAGCTATGATATCCGGATGTTCGAAGCAGCGGTGAAATACTACAAATAAAACCTAAATAACCCTACAGTATTGTAAAAAGCGAC
>CAJOQS010000143.1 GCA_905236925.1 uncultured Lachnospiraceae bacterium
AGTCATGCTTCGACAACACCTCAGCTTGACCGTGAACAGATATCGGCTGCCCCGCATTCACTAAATCCTGCTGGCCAGACTGTATGCGGCCTTTGTGGCCTGCCACATATTTCCGGGCTTCATTGTGTTGTAGGAATCGCCTATGTTGTGGATCTCGGGAGCTATGCGTTCCTTCAGTCCGTCAAGATAAGGCGCGTCGTTGCCGCGGTTGCCGATCGCCAGAACGAAGAGGTCGGCAGGGATCTGCTCGATGACTTCTTCATTGGTGATCTTCGGAGCGAGCGGGTTGTCAACGTTCTTCGGGATAACAGGAGTCCATGTGCAGTAAGGATCGGGAACACCCTTGGACTTATTGTGAGCGATAACGACCTGACCGTCCTCGAAACGGGTAACCCTTGCGCAGTTGATAAGAACTCCGCCCTCCTTCTCGAAGTAGTGGATCAGATGTCCGCGGTTCGCGGTACATGCGCCCTCCTCGAAGTTGGGAAGCATTTCGACGCAGGTAACCTTGCGCTGATGCTCGGTGGCAAGCCAGTATGCGGTCTCGATACCTACTGCGCCGCCGCCTACGACAACGATCCTCTTGTCGGTATCCTTAAGCTCCTCGGGATGAGTGAGCAGGTAAACTGCTTCGATGTGGCGGACATTCTCAACACCCTTGAACGGAGGCTGACCTTCCTTCGCGCCGTTTGCAAAAACAACCGCGTCGTAATTGCCGGCCTTGAGTGAAGCGGAATCAACCTTGGTGTTCAGATGGATCGTAACGCCTTCTGTCTTCTCGGCTGTCGCGATGAGCCACTCCATGTAATTGTGGAGCTCGTACTTGCTGACGGGAGCGCCTGCGGGATGCATTTTTCCGCCGCACTTCGAATCCTTCTCGAAAACTTCAACGGAATGACCGCGCTTGGCGGCTGTAATAGCGAAGTTCAGACCTGCGCAGCCTGCGCCCACAACGGCGATATGCTTTTTCTTCTCGGCGGGAGCGGGAACGGCAGGGATAGTGTCCTCGAAGCCTGTGCGGGGATTGACAGCGCACTGGGGATGACCTGCTTCAACGAACTCGTTGACACAGCCCTCCTGACATCCGATACAGGGACGGATATCCTCAACATTGCCTGCGTAAGCTTTGTTGCACCAGTCGGGATCGGCAAGAACGGGACGCGCGAGCATTACCATGTCACACTTGCCGTCACGGAGTGCCTTCTCTGCGAGGTCGGGATAACCGAGCTTGCCGACTGCAACGATCGGAACCTCAACGCCTGCGTTCGACTTGATGCCGCGCGCCGCGAAGTATTCCTTCGCAACCTTGGAAACATCAAGGAAGCAGCCTGCGGGCATGCCTGCCGGAGGATGGGGGAGCCACCAGTTGTCGTAGCATCCGAGATCGACGTCGAACATGTCGACACCGGCCTTGACAAGGTTCTCCATGTACTGGAGCGTTTCGGCGATGGAGCGGCCGTTCTTGAAGCCCTTGAGGCACTTGACGGTGTTCATGCGCTCACCGTAGGTTTCCTCGAGCGCGAGAGACAGGTCGATACGATACATGATCGGGAAATCGGGGCCAACCTTCGCTCGCATGGCCTTGATCATCTCGATACCGAAGGTCTGCCAGTTGGAGTATTTGCCGATCTTACGATGATTGAACGCGGGGCTGGTCAGCTGGTCGAGCAGATAGCCCTCGTGTCCGTGAAGATAAACGCCGTCCAGACCCATGGTCTTGGCATCGATGGAAGCCTGAGCCATGTTCTTGATGATCTTCGTGCACTCGTGGTCCGTAAGGGGACGGCACGGAATGGACGGTATATAGAAATTGGGATTAAGTGAAGCTGAAACGGGAAGCTGAGCCTTGGTGAGCAGACACTGGGGATTGCCTACACGTCCCAGACCTGCGGTAAGCTGAATGAAAATGCGGCTGCCCCTGGCATGAACACCCTGGGCGAGGTCACGCCATCCCATGAAATTGGTACGGGTTCCGTCGATCCTGGGGAAGTAGGAATAATTGCCCTTCTCGGTGACGGAGGCGTCAATGTGGTGGCTGACGGGAACAAGTCCGGTAGTAAGAAGACCGACGCCGCCTTCTGCACGAGCAAAGAAATACTCGAGCATCTTTGTGTTGGGACGGCCGGATTCCTCTGCCATCTGGCAGTTGCCCATGGGTCCCATGACAATACGGTTCTTTACCGTCAGGCGATTGATCCTGATGGGAGAGAAGAGGTTGTCATAAGGATAGAGCTCCTTGGTCATACGGGCAGTTCCGCCCTCATGATTCTCGTAGTCCGTACGGACCCAGTTTCCGTAACTGTCGACGAGTTTCTGAACCAATTCATCAGTTTTCAAAAGAATACCCTCTCTTTCGTAGTGTGATATAAACCCTGATCTCAAGATATCACAAAAAAAGGAAAATCGCAACAAACACAGCGAAAAATAGGCTTTTTTTCTTGCAAGATTACGCTTTTTCTGATAATATGATCTAGGTAAATGGTTTTATAACGGAGAGGAATCGCCGTTAATCGATAAATAATGCACTGATTTAGCCCGGAAACTAAAAACCTAGATTGAGTTTTCGGACGATCCCTGTAATCATCTGAGAAAATATTTGGGGTTCTTATGGATAATAAAACGGAGCGTGACACCAGGATCATTGCCCTGGCAGGCAAGGGCGGAGTCGGGAAGACTACGATCTCTTCCGCACTTGTCCGTGTTCTTTCTGAAACCCATCCCGATTCGAGGATACTTGCGATCGATGCGGATCCTGCTGTCGGACTCTCGACCGCGCTTGGCGTTGAAGTAAAGGAAACACTCGACGACATCCGGAAAAGCATAATCGACACGGTCGAGGCGGGAAGGCAGAAGGAGGCACTCGAGCTGCTGGGCGAAGCAAGGTTCAGGATACTCGACACTCTGGTCGAGACCGACAGGTTCGCTTTTCTTGCCATCGGACGTCCGGAGGGCGCGGGCTGCTACTGCAAGGTCAATGCCTATCTTAAGGAAGTCATCAATCTTCTGAGCCACGATTTCGATTATGTCGTGATCGACGGCGAGGCAGGCATAGAACAGATAAACCGCCGAGTCATGGAGAAGGTCACACATCTTATACTGGTCACCGATCCCAGCCGCAAGGGGACTCAGGTTGTGGAGACCATCAGAAGCGTTGCGGACGAGCTTGTCATGTACGAGAAGTGCGCGGCCATAGTCAACCGTGTGGACGATGAATCGCTTATTCCCTACATCAGTATCAAGGGCACCGAGATACTTGACTTTATCCCGAGCGACAGCACCCATGCCGCGAACGATATAAAAGGACTCAGTGTTTTTGAACTACCCGGGGATTCACCTGTCATAAAGGGCGCAAGGACAGCCCTTTCCAAACTGGAATTGATCTGAATCGCAAATATATATGCAAAGTGGGGTGGAATAATTGACAGACCTTAAGAATCTGATCTTCTTTGAGGATCTGCTGCAGAACGCCGACAACGAGCTTGTCGAGAAGGCGAAGGATGAGGGAGGACTGGCCATAGGCTATACGTGCTTCCATATTCCGGAGGTCCTTCTGAATGTCGATCGCTGCTTCTCGGTTCGCCTGAGGGCACCCAGAACCGGATCGATCGATATCGCAACCTATTACATGTCGAACTACACGTGTGAATATGCGAGGTCACTCGTGGAGCGCGGTATCGAGGGCGGCTTCAATTTCCTTGACGGACTTGCCGGTGTCGATGCCTGTTCGATGATGAACCGTTTCTATGAGCACTTCGAACTCCTGAAGATGAACGAGAAGCCCAACTTCTTCGTCACCCATACGGACATGCCCTACAAGGTCGAGGACTATTCGGTCAGGTCTTACATCAAGCAGATGAGGATCAGACTGCTTGACATCATGGAGAAGAGCTACGGGGTGGACACCTCCGACGAAGCCATAAGAAAGTCCGTGGAGGAGCACAACAGGGTCTGCCGCATCATCTCCGAGATCGGCGAGATGCGCAAGGCGGAGAATCCGGTCATAACCGGTTATGAGTTCCATGTATTGAACCTTGTTTCATACACCTGCCCGAAGCGTCTTATTCTTCCCTATCTTGAAGAAACCCTTGAAGAACTTAAACAGAGAAAGCCCGATCCCAAGCTCCCGCGCGCGAGAGTTGCGGTCATCGGCAGCGAGATAGACGATCCCGAGTTCTCAAAGCTTATCGAGGAGAACGGCGCGAGGATCGTGGTCGACCGCTATTGCTTCGGTTCGACGCCGGGACGTGAGGTCATTGAGCTCAATGACAGCGAGCCCGCGCTTGACCAGATCTGCCGCCACTATATGAAGGTTTCCGAATGCGCGAGGTATATCGCCGACGACAAGGTTGCTCAGAGAAGGGCGACCGCGGATCGCCTTGCAAGGGAATACAAGGCGGACGGCATCATTTACGAACAGATGAAATACTGCGATTTCTGGGGCTTTGAGAGAGCGCTCGTCAGCCATATCATGAACACGGAGATGGGCTGGCCCGTTCTTTCAATCGACAGGACCTACAACGCGAAAGGCTCCGGCCAGCTGCGTACACGTTTCCAGGCCTTTGTGGAATCGCTTGAGATCAAGAAGATCCAGAAGAACGGAGGTGCAGAGCGATGAAAAAGATCAAGTTTCCGAATCCTGCATTCTTCCGTGCTAAAGATAACATGGACTGGAAGGCTCAGGGCGAGAACATCAAGGAGATCGCCGGGATTGCCTGGGACATGCTCAAGGCCACGGACTGGAAGGCCTACGGCAAAAAGCAGCTTGATAACGCCAAAGCCGGCGGAAAGCGCGTAAAGGAAGAATTCGAGGCAATCGTTAAGATGACTCCCGCCGAAAGGCTTGATCTCCTGAAGAACGGCGAGAAGCATCTGGGCAAGCTCTACCGCAAGGGAGCGATGGCAACCGTAAGGCGCGAATGGCGCGGCGCGAAGGACACCGCCTATGATTTCTACGAGTGGATGAGAATGTGGGGCATGCTTCTGACCACCTTCTCGAAGGACCTTGTTCCCGCGCTCAATTCGGTTCTCCACTACCGCTGGATGATGAGCTATCTCTGCTGTGTCGGCTTCATGGATAAGAACATCATGGGACAGCGCGGCACGGCCCTCAGGATGAGCCACACGCTTATCTACGATATATTCAGATATGTTGCCGAGAACCTTGTGTTCCTCGCAAAATGCGATGAGAAGAACGGCAACTCGATGGAACTCAACCGCAAGGTCGTTCTTGTCGACGAGATGACCATGGGACAGATCATGGCGGGCTTCCCTGACCTTCTGGGTATCCCTTACCAGCTGATGCCTGTATTCCTGGTATCCGAGATCGACCAGCTGACCTGTGTGCCATACATCGACGCAGTGGAAAGCTTCGGTCTGCCGGCAGATACATGCCCGGTGCCGTCCAGTGAATGCGGTGCCCTGGTCATTGACGCACTCCC
>CAJOQS010000144.1 GCA_905236925.1 uncultured Lachnospiraceae bacterium
CCTTGATCATCATATGCACAGCGAGTATTACGAGATCCTTCCGGAGGAAGCCGACAAGATCAATAATGCTCACAAAAACGGCAAGAGAGTGATCTGTGTCGGTACAACCAGCTGCCGGACAATTGAATCCGCTGCCGATGCGGACGGTATCGTGCATCCGGGCAGCGGCAACACCGAGATCTTTATCTATCCCGGCTATAAATTCAAGGTCCTGGATAATCTCATAACCAATTTCCATCTGCCTGAGTCCACACTTATCATGCTGGTGAGCGCTCTGGCGGGAAGGGAGAATGTTTTAAATGCCTACAACGAAGCAGTCAGGGAAAAATACAGGTTTTTCTCGTTCGGCGATGCAATGTTCATCACCGATCTGTAGGACTGCTTTCAGGTATGCTGCGTTCCTTATAACTGCATTCCTTATCTGCGCGAGCATTGCGCCTGCTGCCTCTTCGGGCGCCGGGAACACAACCGACATAAGAGTCGGTCTTGTTTCCATGTACGGACATAAGGGTATAATAACTGTATATAACGAGATGATAAATATAGGCTTCTGTGAGGGCAACAGGTATACCTCCACGGAGGCCTTTGCTTCTGCGGGAGGCTTTTCCTTTGAACCGCAGAAAACGGCTTTGTATATCAGCAAAACCTCGTATTCCGATTATTCGAAGGCCAGAGCTGTCTGTGACCACCTTTCGGGATATTCGGCGATTCCTGTCCTCGCCGGAAATAAGAAATGGTATGTCGCAATTCCCGCAGTCGATGATAAGAAGTACAGGACGGATATCAGTGCCATTGAAAACGAATACACCGACATTTCCGGTGATAAAAAACGGATGGGCCTTATGACCAGCGTCAGAGCTTCAGGTTATTCGTTTATCATCGATCCCGTAACCTCGAATGCTTTTCCCCAGATCAAGGCTGTTTCGTCGGGTAAACAGGTTCCTGTATCCCTCGGGACCAGAAAGTATCGCGGAAGGATCGAGGTGATCCGTGATGAGAAGGGTCTGACTGCTGTTAATATCGTCGGGATCGAAGCATATCTTCTCGGAGTCGTCACCTGCGAGATGGACAGTGCCTCGCCAATGGAAGCCTTGAAGGCACAGGCAGTCTGCGCCAGGAGTTTCGCTGCTTCCAAGGCCGGATTAGGAGCGGATTCAAATCTTGATGATCCCTACACCCTCGAGGACACGACTGCTTCACAGGTATACAAGGGTTATAATTATGAAACACGCAATTCATATCTTGCCGTTAAGAATACTTCGGGTCAGGTCATAAAGGATAAAAACGGATCAATAGTAAGGGCTTTTTATTTCTCGTCAGCAGCGGGTTCGACCGATTCTTCGTACGATATATGGGGAACACAGAACACTGTTTTTGAGCCTGTTTTCAATATATTTGAAACAGCATGGGCGACCGATCCGTGGTCAAAGGAATTTACAACCGCTAAATTTGCTGATATACTTCGTAAAGCGGGATATGATATCGGATCGTTTATTTCTGCATCCGTTTCTGCAAAAACCACGGGCGGAAGAGTAAAGGAAATGACGGTTACCGGAAGCTCGGGGACTAAGAAGATACCCGGAACACAATTGCGTGACCTTCTTGATCTGCCTTCAACGAAGTTTGCGGTGATCGCATCTTCGGACAATCTGCCGAAGCTTCAGATCATGAATTCAGAGGGTATAATGTCTGCAAGGAAGCTGAATGACTGCTATGCCGTGACATCCGGAGGGAAGGTTTCTCTGCTCGATCCTGCAGACGACCAGTTTGTTATCGTCGATACAACGGATCTGTACAGCATACCTGCCTCAATACCGGAGGATGGGAAAATACTCATCGTCGGCCTTGGCAGCGGACATGGCGTGGGCATGAGCCAGACCGGTGCAGAGGGGCTTGCGGAAAACGGTATGAGCTTCAAAGAGATCATAAATTATTATTATAAAGGAGTTTCTGTAGGAAGCATAAAATGAAGAACAGGATAATAGCATGTCTGATAATTCTATCTGCTTTGTTATCCGGCTGTTCGACCTTGGAAAAAAAGGAATACGCGGCCTTTTCTTCACGCGGCCAAAAACAGGACTTCGAGTATATTCCCGCTCTGCCGTCCACAGTCGGGAAAAAGACAGCAATAACATCTGATAAAGCCGAGAATCCTGATCCTGTCATCAATACAGCTGCGGCCGATAATTCAAATGATAATTCCGATACGATCAATGATTCCGAAATAACTGATGTTGTTGGTATTTCTGAAATTACAGATTCTGACGATTATTCCGATCCGGTTGATACTGCAGGGCCTGCCGAAATTATTGATATGGCTGATAATACAGTTAACTCAGACACAACAGACAGTTCAAATACAGCCGACAATTCAAACTCCACAGACACTCAGGATAAAGAAGATAAGGCAGATAAAGAAGACAGCAATAATAATGTCGACAGCGGCGACGATAATAAATCCTCTGTATCGTATACCGCGAACGGGAATTCAGAGGATATCAGCGGTCTTATAAACAAAAAGTTCGAAATATCCGAGGATGTTATAGAACATGCGGCCGATTATGCACCGACGGCATCGATGAGCTTTGCGGAGCTTGTAGGAGACAACGGCGATTATGACCTTCCCGAGGGTTTCCCGGAGCCTGATACCTATATGATCGTCGTTGACAAGTATTATCAGCTTGTAATGGTCTTCGGAAAGGACGATAACGGCGAATACAACGTTCCTGTGAGGTTCATGCTTTGTTCTTCCGGACTTTCCGAAACTCCGACCAGAAGCGGTGTGTTCAGGCTAAGAAGCTACCGAGTCAGGTTCGCTCTGTTCAACAACACATCCGTATACGGTCAGTACTGGTCACAGGTCGACGGAAGAATGTATTTCCATTCGATCCTGTATTCGGAGAAGAAAGCAGAGTCCTATACAACATCGGTTAACCGTCTTGGAAACAAGGCTTCCCACGGCTGTATAAGGCTTGCTGTTCCCGATGCCAGGTGGATATGGTACAATGCCGCGCCCGGAACGATCGTAATTGTCAGGGACGGTTCATCAAAGGATAAAGTTACAAAAGCCATAAAAGAAAAGATCACTCTGGCTAAAACGCCGGATAAGCGACCTGCAAGCCTGACGGGAGATTCGGTTCCCTATACGGATAACTGGTTGATAGAAGATGTTCCCCACGATGTGGGTTTTGTTCAGGGATCACAGAACAACAGCTGATTAATATTGAAAAGGAGGGCATGGCGATATGAAGATCATACAAAAGATCATTGTTTTTGTGCTGTGTCTTGCCTTGTTCCTTCCTGTCATCACTCTTCCTACAGCTGTAGAAACAGCTGAAACCGGTCAGTCCTTCAGCTCTAAATCCAAGGCTTCCAAGAATAAGAGCAGCTCTGTCAAGGCTACTGTTGAAGTCAACGACCTTCAGGACGCAGAATACGAAGAATATACCACAAGAACACTTGAACTTGTCCGCAATACCGATCATTATGCGATCAGCACCACAGGAGTCAGCTCCGAGGCTCTGAGTATGGACGAGATCAACGATCGCCTTTCCAAATACGGAAGTCTTATCAATCCCGGGATGCCTGATTCGGAATACAGGGATGCCATGGAATATGAATGGAAGTATTCCTCAGCAGTAGGAGATTATAAACGGATCAATTTTGACGTATCCTCAAAAATGACCTACGATAAATATGTCGAGATGCTTTACGAGCTTTCCAAGGTCGACGGAGTAAACCTGTATCAGATCGGTTATTCCTTTGAGGGACGTGACATATTCTGCATCGAGCTCGATTTTCCCTGCGAAAGCACCAAACAGGAAGAGAAAAAAGAAACTCTTATGCTGACCGGGAATGTTCATACACGTGAATTCGCCGGCAGCAACTATATCATGAAAGAGCTCATAGATCTCGTCAATGATTATCTTGACGGGAAAAAAGCAGCTGTAAACATGCTTAAAAAAGTCAGGATCGCCGCCATACCGGTATGCTCCCTCGATGCACGCGAGGGCATGATAGAGGATCCCGATTTCTGGACAAATAAAACAGCCAAGAATTATTCACCTTCCAATCTCTGGAAAGCACTTGCCGACGGAACCGACCTTAACCGCAATTTCCCTTCTGTAAC
>CAJOQS010000145.1 GCA_905236925.1 uncultured Lachnospiraceae bacterium
CCTGCTCCATGAACTTGAACAGATTGGAGTTGTAGCCGCCCGCAAGACCTCTGTCTCCGGCGATGACCACATAGCAGACCTTTTTCTCGGAAGGGATCGAGGAGTAGACCGAGGTAAAATCGGTGTTTCCTTCGGCGATCGCCTTCAGTGTGCCGAACAGCTCCCTGAAGTAGGGACGGCAGTTGTCTGAACGTTCTTTTGCCTTACGCAGTTTGGAGGATGCTACAAGTTCCATAGCTTTGGTTATCTGCATCGTGCTCTGCACACTTTTGATACGCAGCTTAACCGCTTTCATGTTTGCAGCCATTTATTCTCCTCCTATGAATTATTTGTCGTTTTCCTTCTCGAGGAATTTAGCCGTAAATGTTTCGAGAGCCTTCTTCAGATGCTCCTCGGTATCGGCTTCAAGCTTGCCGGATGTGCGTACTGCCTCCATGAAGGCGGCTCCGTCGGGATCCGTGTCAAGGAAATCATACAGTCCGGCCTCGTAGGTGCGGATGTCTTCAACCGCAACGGGAGCCAGGATATTCTTTGTAACGGCGTAGATAATAGCTATCTGCTTTTCAACGGGAACCGGTGAATTCTGGTTCTGCTTGAGAACTTCAACGATTCGGGCACCCTGATCGAGACGTGCCTTTGTGTCGGCGTCAAGATCGGAACCGAACTGTGCGAAGCTCTGCAGCTCACGGTACTGTGAGTAGATGAGCTTCAAGGTACCGGCAACCTTCTTCATGGCCTTGATCTGAGCATTACCGCCTACACGGGAAACGGAGATACCGGGGTTAACCGCAGGCATAACGCCCGAGTGGAAAAGCTCTGTCTCAAGGAATATCTGTCCGTCTGTGATCGAGATAACGTTTGTGGGGATGTAAGCAGATACATCGCCGGCCTGGGTCTCGATAACGGGAAGGGCGGTAAGTGATCCGCCGCCGTGCTCCTTGTCCAGCTTTGCGGCACGCTCGAGAAGTCTCGAGTGGAGATAGAATACATCGCCGGGATAAGCCTCACGTCCGGGCGGACGACGGATAAGCAGGGAGAGTGCGCGGTAAGCGACCGCGTGCTTGCTCAGGTCGTCGTAGATAACGAGGACGTGCTTGCCCTTGTTCATGAAATATTCGCCCATGGCACAGCCGGAGTAGGGTGCGATGTACTGCAGAGGCGCTGCCTCGGAAGCACTTGCCGCTACAACGATGGTGTATTCCATGGCGTTGTTTTTCTGGAGATTCTCAACCAGTGTGGCTACAGTGGAGCGCTTCTGACCTATAGCAACATAGATACAGATACAATCCTTTCCTCTCTGGTTGATGATGGTATCGGTGGCCAGGGTGGTCTTACCGGTCTGGCGGTCGCCGATGATGAGCTCTCTTTGTCCGCGTCCGATGGGGATCATGGAGTCGATAGCCTTAATACCTGTCTGAAGGGGCTCAAAAACGGACTGTCTTTCGCAGATACCGGGAGCCTTGCTCTCAATGGCGCGAAATTCGGTGGTCGCAATGGGACCTGCACCGTCGATGGGCTGTCCGAGCGCGTTAACTACACGTCCGATAAGCGCTTCACCGACAGGTACGGATACGACCTTACCGGTACGCTTGACTGTCTGCCCTTCAGCAATATTTTCACCTGAGCCGAACAATACTACGGATACGCTGTTCTCTTCAAGGTTCTGGGCCATGCCGAAGCTGCCGTCCTCAAACTCGAGCAGTTCGCCGGCCATGGCGTTGATGAGACCGCTGGCTCTTGCGATACCGTCACCTACGTTAAGTACGGTACCTGTCTCGTCCTGGCGGATCGAATTCTCATAGTATTTGATCTGACTGCGGATGACTTGGGATATTTCTTCGGGTTTTAATTGCATAAGTCCATTCCATCCTTAAATTATTATTTCGTCGAGCTTTCTGGACAGACCTGCGAGACGGCCTTCAACGGTTCCGTCGAGCTGCTTGCCTTCAAGCTCTACCTTAATGCCTGCGAGCACTTTCGAGTCAACCTTCTGGGTGAGAGAAACTGTCTTTCCGCTCATCTCTTCAAGTTTCTTTTCAAGTGTTTTAAGCTGACCGTCACTCAAAGCAACGGCACAGGTAACAACTGCTTCGGCTATGTTGTGATCCTCGTTGTAGCGCTTTTGGTAAGCTTCGGTGCAGCCCTCGTATTCGCCGAGCATGCCGCGCTCGCAAAGGAGCTTGAGGAAATTCACAAAATATCTTTCACAAGCCGTGCCGAACGCTTTCTCGATCAGATCGATGCGTTCTTCTCTTTTGATGGAGGGCTCGGCCAGAAGCCGCAGATAGTCCTGATTGTCACGGAATATCTGACGAACCTCGAGCAGGTCCTTCATAATGGGTTCTGTGAGCTGTTCTTCGGCAGCAAGGTCATACAGACTGCTGCCATATACTCCTGCACGCTCTGTCATAGTATTCCCCGCTTTTCTTTATGTTTTTCCGACATTTTCTATAAACTCGTCGATCAGCTTCGCATGGTCTTCTTCGCGGATCTCACGCTCGATCACCTTGCCGGCGATCTCCATAGCCATACTTCCTATCTCGCCCTTCAGTTCGTTAACAGCCTTGCGGCGTTCCTGAGCGATATCGGCTTCTGCCTTGGATTTGATGGCAACGGCCTGCTCGTTCGCTGCGCGGATGATCTCATCGCTCTGCGAAGCGGCAGTTTTCTGGGCGGTGGCGAGAATCTCGCCTGCCTTATCTTTGGCCTGTTGCATGTTCTTTTCGTAGGTGCTCTTCATTTCCTCTGCGGCAGCCTTGTCGGCTTCGGCTTTGC
>CAJOQS010000146.1 GCA_905236925.1 uncultured Lachnospiraceae bacterium
CGCACCTTCGGAAAGAGGATCGACCTGAACACTCCCGTACCGGACGATGAGGAAGAGGATGACGAGATACTGAGAGCTCTTGACCAGTATTTCGTGCTGAAGCAGAAAGACAACAAGAAGGAAGAATAAGGCTTTGACATATTTTGAAGCATGTAAGTGGATCCGGGGGCTTCTTGAAGAGGCCGGAGTACCGGAACCGGATCTGGATGCCCGATATCTTGTCGAGTTTGTCGGCGGATTCTCGGAAGCCGGATACCTGCTCGACAGGGATAAACAGATTCCCGGGGATCAGCTTGAAAAGCTTGAGGAGCTGGCCTCCAGAAGATGCGGGAGGGAACCGCTACAGTATATTTTAGGCAGTCAGGAATTTATGGGACTGCCTTTTATCTGTAATAAGGACTGTCTGATCCCGAGACAGGACACGGAGATACTTGTTGAACGCGCTATGGCTGCTGTCGCCGACCTGAGAAAGGAGAGGACGGCGCTCAGGTATCTTGATCTGTGCACAGGGAGCGGATGCGTGGCAATATCCCTGACGAAGCTGGCAGGCATCGGGGAAGCCGAGGCAACGGATATTTCGGAGGCTGCGCTTTCTGTTGCGCGAAGAAACGCGGAGCTGAATAAAACAGACCTGAAGATATACTGCTCGGACCTGTTTGAAAAAGTTAAAGGAAAATTTAACATTATCACGGCTAATCCCCCCTACATTGATACGGGACTGATAAACACTCTGATACCCGAGATATGGAAGTATGAACCGATGACCGCTTTGGACGGAGGTGACGACGGCCTGAGCTTTTACAGAAGGATCACCGCAAAGGCACGGGAATATCTTGAGGCCGGGGGATATCTCCTTTTTGAGACCGGCGACACACAGGGAGAGGCTGTTTCACAGCTCATGAGGAGTGCGGGCTTTGAGAATGTCGGGATACATAAGGATTTGGCCGGGCTTGACAGGGTTGTGGAAGGAAAACTCCCGTAATGGCCCGGAAGATGGCGGGTAAAAAAGTTAAATAATTGGAACAAGATGGTTAATTATGATTTAATAAAGGTGAGTGCGATGTTTGACAAGCTGGAAGACCTTGTCCGAAGGTATGAAGAGATCAGAAACGAACTGAGTGAGCCCGATGTCGCGAGCGATCGTGACAGATTCCGCAAACTCATGAAGGAAGAGAATGATCTCGGAGCTATTGTGGACAAGTACAACGAGTATAAGACGGCTATCAGGACTATCGATGAGAGCCTTGAGCTCCTTGAGGGCGAATCTGATGAGGAAATGCGTCAGATGCTTAAAGGAGAGCTTGCCGATGCGAGGGAAGCCAAGGAACGCGCCGAGCATGATCTTAAGGTCCTTCTTCTTCCGAAGGATCCGAATGACGACAAGAACGTATTTGTTGAGATCAGGGCCGGTGCCGGCGGAGACGAGGCGGCTCTCTTTGCCTCGGAGCTTTACCGTATGTATTGCAAATACGCCGATACGATGCGCTGGAAGATAGAAATGATCTCTTTAAACGAGAGCGGTCTCGGCGGCTTCAAGGAATGCGTATTCATGGTCAACGGACAGGGTGCGTATTCGAAGCTTAAATATGAGTCCGGAGTTCACCGCGTTCAGCGTATTCCCGTAACGGAATCGGGCGGCAGGATCCATACCTCGACCGCAACGGTTGCTATCATGCCTGAGGTCGAGGAAGTCGACGTAAAGATAGATCTGAATGACTGCAAATTTGATGTTTTCCGTGCCTCGGGAAACGGCGGACAGTGCGTAAACACCACCGACTCCGCGGTAAGGCTTACTCATATCCCCACGGGCATCGTTATTTCATGCCAGGATGAGAAATCGCAGCTGAAGAACAGGGATAAGGCTCTGAAGGTCCTGAGGGCGAAGCTTTATGAGCTTGAGCAGGAGAAGGCCCACGACGCCGAGGCAGACCTCAGAAGAAGCCAGATAGGTACCGGTGACAGGTCTGAGAAGATCAGAACCTATAACTTCCCGCAGAGCAGATGCACGGATCACAGGATAAAACTGACACTGTACACTCTTGATGATGTTATGAACGGCGGTCTGACGGAACTGGTCGATTCGCTTACCGCTGCGGATCAGGCCGCAAAACTGCTGAAGATGAGCGAGAATTGAGATATGCCTGCGTGCGGAAAGGAGCCGGAATATGGATGTGATCACAAGCAATAAAAATGACCGGATCAGGAATGTGTCCGCACTGCAGAAGTCGAAGAAGAGCAGGACGGAGCAGCGGGCCTTTGTGGCGGAAGGAATACGCCTTGCAGAGGATGTTTTCAGGTCAGGTGCCGGCCTCATCCGTGAAGTCTATGCAAGCGAGAGCTTCGCTCAGAGCGGCGAGCTAAAGCGCCTGTATGACCTTGCGGGCGGGACTGCGGTCACTGAACCTGTTCTTGTTAAGGACAGCGTATTCGGCGCAATGAGTGAGACCGTCACTCCGCAGGGAATACTCTGTGTCGTGGAGCAGCCTCAATATGGAATCGATGACATGACCGGAGATAAGAAAGTGAAGCTCCTGATACTGGAAGACATACAGGATCCCGGAAATCTCGGCACTATGATCAGAACAGCAGAGGCTGCAGGCATGAACGGAGTTATCATGAGCCGCGGAACTGTCGATATCTTCAGCCCGAAGGTCATAAGGTCGACTATGGGAGCGGTGCTTCGTGTACCATTTACTTATGCAGATGATCTTAATCCGGTCCTGGATGGGCTGAGACAGAAGGAGATAAGGAGCTATGCCGCTTATCTTCGAAACGGCGATAACTTTAAAGAGGTTGATTATTCGGACAGAGCCGCGATAGTCATAGGAAACGAGGGCAACGGACTGTCCGACGGAATACTTGAACACTGCGACAGAAATGTTTTTATACCGATGGCGGGAGAAGTGGAGTCGCTTAATGCGGCTGTTGCTGCCGCGCTGCTGATGTACGCGCTATGATGCACTGCCGGATTCCGGCTTGCTGTCGGGGGCTCCGACAGATGCTTCTGCGCCTGTTTCGATAGCCTCTTCAGCAGTAGCTTCGGCTGCGGATTCAACCGTTTCTTCAACGGCTGTCTCAGAGTATGTTTCAACAGATGATCCAACAGCAGATTCACCATTTGAGTCTGCTGTTTTTTTGACAGCAGCACCGGAAAACTTATCAACATCCGATACGATCAGCGCAGCCCCAACCTCAGACCCGACCGAAGCTTCAACACCAGCGTCAACTGCCCCCTCAACAGGCTTTTCTGCGGCTTTTTCAGACGGCTTCTTACGCCGGAACAGCTCTCTGAATTCGGGCAGCACGATGCATGAATTGACCTCGGCACCGAGGAAGAAGATGGTCATACACGAATAAAGCCAGATCACGCACAGCACGATAGCGGTCAGGCTGCCGTAGGTTGCGCGCATACTGCTCATGTTGTTGATATAGAAGGAATAACCGTAGGAAAAACCGATCCATCCGACGGAAGCAAGAACAGCTCCGGGAAGCTCACGAAAAAGCCTTGAGCTTCTGTTTGGAATGAATTCATACATAACAAGAAAGAATACCATCAGGATCGCACCACCGATAAGGATCTTCAGATTGACGACTATATCGGTGTATTTATTTTGCATAAGAATGGGGAATTCTTCGGTAAGCCAGTTTTTGATCAATCCTCCGAAAACATAAAGAGCGAGAAGCATGAGTAGCATGATCGCAAAGACCAGAGTGAAAAGCATGACCTTCAGGCGGAGCAGGAAGTAATTCCGTGTTTCGCTTGCATCGTATATCCTGTTAAGTCCGCGGTGTACTCCGAGGATTCCTCGTGAGGCAGTCCAGAGAGTGCCGACGATGGTCAGTGAGAGTATGAAGGAGGTTGATGAATACAGCTCATCCACGAGGTTTCCGATCGTATCGGCAACCTGGGAAGGCACAAAGCTGCGTATGACCTCCATGAGCTCGTTCTGCGTGAAGGGAAGGTACTGGAGCAGCGTAAGAAGGAACATCAGAAAAGGGAAAAATGATACAACAATAAACAATGTCGCATCCGATGCGTATGCTGCCGCACCGTCGGATGTGACCTTGTTGCTAAATGCCTGTATACATTTGTAGAATTTCCTGATCAATGAATAAAACTCCTTTGATTAACTGTACTTGATACCTCACAATGAGAGTATTATACTTAAAAGCGGATAAAAATACAAGTTGATCGGGGAACTGGAATGAGCATTAAATCGGTTAAATTCAGAGGACGTCATAATTCCCGCCTTGCGGTTCTTTTTCTTGTTACGGGGATCGCGGCACTCGTCCTTTTCGTTGTATTATCGGTACTTTCGGCGATACGGGGAGAGACGCCTCTTTCATTCGGGATCGCCGGTGTGACAGCCGGGATCATAAGCGCAGCGGGCGTTGCGGGCTCTGTTATCGCGACCAGAGAAAGGGACATATACATGAAGGTTCCGATCGCCGGAATGATAATAAACGGCATATCCATGATCCTTTACGTGATAGTATATGTGCTCGGAATAGTCTGAAAATGACACTATATTGCCATATAATTCTTCTACTGTTGTAGCACTATAATACATTTGTAGAAAAATGCCGATATATATAAAAATATGTTCACCACCCGAAAGGCGGTGAAACAATGACAGGTACCGGGTTCGAACCCCGGCAGCGGTCGGGATTGCGCAGCAATCCGTTTTATAACAAGCAGATAGCGAAGCAATTCGCGAGTTTACTTATAAGCAAAGAGGTCTGAGCATTGAAGAAGAATACTCCCTTGAGCCGAATACTGGCTGTTTTTCTGATGATAGCCATGATCCTGCCTTCCGGCGCAATGACGCGGAAGGTCAGCGCTGAAGACGCTGTTACGGGTATCGTCAGAGCCACACAA
>CAJOQS010000147.1 GCA_905236925.1 uncultured Lachnospiraceae bacterium
AGCGCAGACCTGAGTGTTTTCCACGAGAAGATATAGATACCCATCGAAGCAAGGTTGCTTCTGGGCTTCGCGGGCTTCTCCTCAAAATCGATGACCTTCTTGTTCTCGTCCGTGATGATAAGTCCGAACCGCGATGCATCCTCCCAGGCGACCGGATACGCCGCTATCGTGATATCGGCGTTGTTGGCCTTGTGGTAGTCGAGAAGCATCTCGTAGTCCATCTTGTATATGTGATCTCCCCCGAGGATCAGAACATAATCGGGGTTGTAATATTCCATGTATTTGAGATTCTGGTAGATGGCGTTGGCAGTGCCCGTGTACCATTCCGAATTGCCCGACTTCTCGTAGGGCGGAAGAATGCTGACGCCTCCGATGTTTCGATCCAGATCCCAGGGAATTCCTATACCGATATGGGTATTCAGCCTGAGCGGCTGATACTGTGTGAGGACACCGACGGTGTCAACTCCTGAATTGATGCAATTGCTCAACGGGAAATCGATGATCCTGTATTTACCGCCGTAACTGACGGCAGGCTTTGCCATGTCGGCTGTGAGAACGCCGAGTCTGGAGCCCTGGCCACCCGCAAGGAGCATTGCGATCATTTCTTTATGAATCAATGCTATCACCCCCGTGTAACATAAATGCGGCGAAAAAATTCCGCCAACGTTATTGTATCACGCTTTTCACAAAAAAGGAATAACCTTTACAGAATACGGCATGATATTTATAATAATTTTGAAAAAATAAAGATCCATTCCGGAGGAATCACTGTGAAAAGTATTATAGATCTAGATCATCCCTGTAAAGTCCATTTTACCGGGATCGGCGGCATCAGTATGAGCGGCTTTGCCGAGCTTCTTCTTAAAAAGGGCTTTGATGTGTCAGGCTCCGACCGTGCTCCCACCGCCATCACGGGAAAGCTCGAGGATCTCGGTGCGGTCATAACCTACGGTCCCCATAAGGCGGACAGCGTAGGCGATGATGTGAAGCTCCTTGTGTATACGGCCGCCGTGTCTTCCGATAACCCGGAGCTTGTCAGGGCGAAGCAGCTGAATATCCCCTGCATCGAAAGAGGAAAGCTCGCAGGTGAGGTAATGCTGCATTACAGGAATAATTACTCCGTTGCCGGAACCCATGGAAAGACCACATCAACAGCCATGCTGTCGACCGTTTTCATTGACGCGGGTTTCGATCCCACCGTTTCCGTCGGAGGCGTGTTCAGGGAAATAGGAGGAAATTTCCGGATCGGAGGTCCGGACAATTTTGTCATCGAATCCTGCGAATACACGGACAGCTTCCTGAACTTCCATCCCACACGCGCCATCATCACCAATATTGAGGCAGAGCATCTCGATTACTTCGGAACAGAAGAACGTATGAGGGAGTCCTTTGCAAGATTTGCCGGACTTCTTCCCGCCGACGGACTGCTTGCGATCAATTCCGGAATTCCCGGACATAAGGAGCTCTTTGCCGATGTAAAATGTCCGATTGTTACCTATTCCGAAAAAGATGAGAATGCGGATTTTGCTGCCCGAGATATAAGCTTTGACGAATACGGATGTGCCTCGTTTACTGTCCTGCACCGCGGAAGTGCGCTCGGAAAGGTGACTCTGGCAGTCCCTGGCGTTCATAACGTTGCAAATGCCCTGGGAGTTGCGGCAATGGCTTTTTCGGAAGGTATCCCCTTTGATGTCATCGCGGCGGGACTGGAAAGGTATCACGGCATCGGACGCCGCTTTGAAAAGAAGGGAGAGGTCGGAGGAGTTACCGTCATTGACGATTACGCTCACCATCCAACCGAGATCGGAGCTACCCTCGAAGCAGCCGCAAGGTACCCTCACAAGACCCTCTGGACGGTCTTCCAGCCTCATACCTATTCGAGAACCGCGGAATTCAAGAACGAGATCGCCGAGAAGCTTTCCCTTTCCGACAAGATCGTTCTTACAGATATATATGCCGCCAGAGAAGTCAATACCTACGGCATCTCGTCTCGGGATATCGCCGATATCATAAAAACACGTTTTGGTAAAGAAGTTTACTGCTTTGACGACTTTGGTGAGGTGGTTGATTTTCTTTTGACCAACTGCTGTCCGGGTGACTTGTTGATAACTATGGGTGCCGGAGATGTTGTCAAAATAGGAGAAACCCTTTTGGGGGAATAACTTATCCACTTTGTCCACCTGTTTTTTGTCCACTCCTTTGCTTCGTGCCGAAATGCCTTTATATCTGCACGAAGCGATCAGGGGCGGGGTATTTATCCACTTTTCCAATACGATCTTTCGACACCTGTTTCATTCTTTTTTTGTCCTTTTCTTACTTTTTTCCACATGCTATAATCCACATACCGACGCGAAAGGGATCATGTTTTGGCCGTGGTTTCTTTACGCCGGAAGATGTTTGAGTGTGGGGGGTTCTTTATGACCAGGCCAATTACACTTTCCTTCGGAAGTGATTCCGGCGAGACAGCCGTTTCGAATATATTTATCGATGAATACATGACTGAAGCAAATGGTGCATACGTAAAGGTATACATCTATCTTTTGCGTTGTCTGGGCGATTCATCCATGTCTATTTCCGTTGCAAGCATTTCTGAAAAGCTCGATGAGACCGAGAAGGATATCATCAAGGCCCTCCGTTACTGGGAGAAGCAGAAGCTTCTGCATATAACCTGGGATGCAGAGGGTCAGATCAACAGTATAACCCTGAATCCGCTGAATACAGAAACACACAAGCCGGCAAGGATCATTTCACTGTCCGTTTCCGAGCCTGAAGCCGCGGAACTGCCCGTTGCCGAGCAGCCCGTCGAGGAAGCTGCCATGCAGATTACCAAGCCCAGCTATTCCGCTCGGCAGATCGCAAAATTCAAGCAGCACGACGATTTCAACGAGCTTATAGACTATATTGAGGAGCATCTTGGCTGCACCATGAAGCCTTCGGATCTTCAGACTCCGGCTTTTCTTTATGAACAGCTCGGTATGTCCGCCGATCTTATCCGCTTCCTTTACGATTACTGCCTGTATTCCGGCAAAACGGCACCTGCGTACATTGAGAAGGTGGCGATCTCATGGCATGAAAAAGGTGTTGATTCCATTGACAGGGCAAGAGTTCAGGTCTTCTCCCGCTCAAAGGAATGCAGCGCGATCAAGAGTGCCTTCGGGATCACAAGGTCCTTCGGTTCGATCGAATATGAATTCATCGATCGCTGGCGCTTCACATACAACATGTCTGTAGATATGATCGTCGAAGCCTGCAGCAGAACACTGTTAAACCTCGGAAGGCCGGACTTCAAGTATACCGACAGCACTTTAAAGCACTGGCATGAGCACGGCATTACGGATGCAGAGGGGATCGCCGCGGACGACAGCTCCCACGCCGAAAGAGTCCGCAAAACCAAGGCTTCCGGCAGCCAGATGAGGAACCAGACTTCATCGAATAAGTTTAACCAGTTCTCTCAGCGCTCCTACGAAGCAAGTGATTATGATGATCTTGAAAGCAGGAAGATCGGAAAGCTGTAATGCCCTATGAAACTGTCGAATTCTCAGTATGATGCCATCATGCACCGCTATGATATGCGCAGGATGAGCGCAAAATACGAACTGGACAAAAGAACAGAGGAGATATATAATAAGTGCCCGGAGATTTTGGATATCGACAATCAGATAGCCAGCCAGTCCGCCGGGTTTGTTCGGCGTGCAATTAACGGGGAGGATGCCTCCGCGGAGGAGCTTGAGCGTTCCAACCGCGTTCTTTCACAGCGAAAAGAGGATATTCTCGAGCAGAACGGTTTTCCCCGGGACTATCTTTCCCTTCATTATGTATGCGATCTCTGCCATGACACAGGCTATGTGGACGGCGAGCGCTGCAGGTGTTTTTCCGCTGAAGTCTCCGACATGATCTATAACGAATCCAATGTCCGCGATATAATCCGTGAGGAGAACTTTGACCGGTTCAACCTCGATCTTTATCCGGATGAACCAATGCCGCTTTCTTCTACCTCAAACAGGATGGTCAGTCCCCGCGAGAACATGAAGGAGGTTCTCAACAACGCTCACCGGTTTATAGACAGTTTTGATACCGATTATCACAATCTTCTGATCTACGGCAACACTGGACTCGGCAAAACCTTCCTCAGCAACTGCATAGCGAAGGAATTGCTCGACAGTTCGCACACGGTCCTGTATTATACCGCTTTCAGGTTTTTCAAATATCTTGAGGGCTGCGCCTTTAACTACGACCAGTCCGGAGACGAAGGTATCCTCTCAGAGGACCGTCTCATCGAATGTGATCTGCTCATTCTCGATGATATCGGTACAGAGATGACCAATACCTTTACAAATTCGGCGCTTTACACCGTTATCAACGAGCGCCATATAAAGCGACATCCCACGATCATTTCAACCAACCTTACCCTTGCGGAGCTGGAGAGCCGCTACAGCGAGCGTATCTTCTCCCGCCTTTCCAAGGATTATTCACTGTTGAAGCTGATCGGGAATGATATAAGAAGAAAATAACTAAATATCAGACATTTCGGAGGTTTCCATGGGTCAGCAGGATGTTATCTATGACACGATACCCGTAGGCAGTCTTGGGGTTATCGCACTGAAAAGCAGCGAGGAGCTCGGAAGCAAGGTGAATAACTACCTTGTAAGCTGGAGAAACAACAGAGAGCACGAACACGCTTCCACCATCGCATTCGCGGGCTACAGGCGCGACAGCTACCTCATCGACCACAAGTGCCCCCGCTTCGGAACAGGCGAAGCCAAGGGCATAATCAACGAATCTGTCAGGGGTGTAGACCTTTACATCATCGTTGACGTTACCAACTGGAGCCTCACTTATACAGTATGCGGGCAGCAGAACCATATGTCCCCCGACGACCACTTCCAGGATCTCAAGAGGATCATCGCAGCCGTTGGCGGCAAAGCCCGTAAGATCACTGTCATCATGCCTTTCCTCTATGAAAGCAGACAGCATAAGCGCAATTCCCGCGAATCACTTGACTGCGCGCTCGCACTTCAGGAGCTTTACGACATGGGTGTTGAGAGCATCGTTACCTTCGATGCGCATGACCCCAGAGTTCAGAACGCAGTACCTCTCAAGACCTTCGAAACCATCAAACCCACCTACCAGTTCATCAAGGCATTGCTCCGCAATGTGCCCGATATTCAGCTCAAGCCCGACAAGGTTCTTGTAATAAGCCCTGACGAAGGCGCCATGGAGCGTGCCGTATATTTTGCAAACGTTCTCGGCGTAGATATGGGTCTTTTCTACAAGAGAAGGGATTACTCCAAGGTTGTTAACGGCCGTAATCCGATCGTCGCGCACGAATACCTCGGAAGTCCCCTTGAAGGACGTGACGCCATCATCATTGACGATATGATCTCCTCCGGCGAGAGCATGCTCGATGTTGCCAAGCAGCTGAAGGAGCGCGGCGCGGGACGTATATTCGTATGTGCCACCTTCGGACTCTTCACGGACGGTCTTGCCCGCTTTGATGAAGCATACAACGAAGGCCTTATTTACCGCGTGATCACAACTAATTCCATCTACCAGACACCCGAACTGCTGTCCAGAGAGTATTATCTGAGCGCGGATATGAGCAAGTATATCGCTCTTCTGATCGATACGCTCAATCACGACCAGAGTATCAGTGAGTTCCTCGATCCTACTGACAGGATAAGAAAGATACTGAAGCAGTATAACCAGATCTGAACGGAGGTACATAGCATGCCCTACATCGGAACAAGAGTCAGCGTCGCGCTGAGCGCCGACAAGGAAAAAGAGATCAAGGAAAAGCTCGGAAAGGCGATCGAGCTCTGCCCCGGAAAGACCGAAAAGTGGCTTATGACGGAATTTGCCGACAACTGCCGCTTATGGTTCGCCGGCGACAACAGTGCGCCTTCCGCATTTGTTGAAGTGAAGATTCTCGGTGGAGAGGATAAAAGCGCCTTTTCGAAAATGTCAGGTGCCATCTGCAATATTCTGAGCGATACTCTCGGCATCAGCCCCGACCGTGTTTATATAACGTATCAGGGCTATTCGAGCTGGGGATGGAACGGGAGTAATTTCTGATGATAAATGACCGTTGGGTATTTCATGATGATGCTGCGCCTGAGGATCAGGGCAACGGAATAGTTAGAAGAGTTCTGGCATACAGCAGGGATCTTATGTGTGTCGAGAACTCTTTTAAAAAGGGCGCGGTCGGAGCGCTCCACCACCACCCGCACACTCAGATCACCTATGTTGTAAGCGGGTGCTTTGAATTTGAGATCGACGGTGTCAAAAAGCGTGTCAAAGCCGGCGACACCATGCTGAAAACAGACAGCGTCGAGCATGGCTGCGTGTGTCTCGAGGAAGGAATTCTTCTGGATATCTTCTCCCCGATGAGAGAGGATTTTGTTTAGGACGCGAGCAAATTAATATACTGCATGGGCGGTCATTTCAAACTGGCCGCCCTATTTTAATGCAGGGATTGACAAATGGATAGCAAACAGAAACAAATAGAAATAAACGGAGAGTAATACGCACATCTATTGTCAGAAAGTTGCTTGTGTTTTCTGTTTCTTTGTGCTACAATCACTGACGAGCAGAACATCTTATATTTCTATCATTCTATGATCTGTAATTTCATGAAGTTCCTGCTTATTCACACTTTGTTAACCGCAGGAGGCTTCCTGAAACCAGTTTTGGATCGCCTTCCTGCATGCACTTTTCTGGAGGGGAAAGAATGAAAGAAACTAACACGGAGAAGCAGTTTTCTGGCAGTACAGGGTTTCCTGTTAACAGGGAGTACAAGTCAGATGCTTTCAAGATGTTTTTCTCTATCAAAAAGAATGCACTTGAACTCTACAATGCCCTAAATGGTACCGATTACGGTGATGAAAACGCATTGGAGATCAATACGCTTGATCAGGCAGTATATCTGAAGATATACAATGACGTGTCTTTTACGGTCAGTGGTACTGTAAATCTGTATGAGCATCAAAGTACGGTTAATCCCAATATGCCGCTCAGGGATCTGTTCTATGTGACCGATATGTATAAGAGCAGTGTTTCCATGAAAGACCTGTATGGAAAGAAAATGGTCAAGGTTCCAACACCTAAATTCGTTGTTTTCTATAACGGATCGCAGGATATGCCCGATGAAGAGCAGATAAGGCTGTCTGATGTTTTTGAAAGCAATACGGACGATCCGGAGCTGGAACTGGTAGTACGCGTTCTGAATATTAATTTTGGCCATAACAAGGCACTTCTTAATAAATGTTTAGCGTTAAAGCACTATGCGATCCTGATCGAAAGGATACGCAATAACCAGAAAAAAGGCATGGCGATAGAGGAAGCAGCATCGGAGGCGATAGACTGGTGCATCAGTGAACATGTCATGGAGGATTTTCTAACGAAGGAAAGGGCAGGTGTGATAGCAATGCATGTACTTGATTTCAACGAAGAACTGCATGAGAAAGAATTACTGGAAGAAGGCATAAGAGAAGGAACTAGCAGAATTATTGCTAATTTGATGAAGCAGGGGAAAACTGCGGAGGATATCGCTTACCTCTGCGGATTACCACTTACGACGGTCTCGGATATAGTTGAAGAGCTAAAGAAATTATAGAGAACTGCACTCGAATTAAGAACCGGCGTTGATCTTATCGTCGATATCTGCTATAAAGATGTACAGAGCTAACGGCACCACAGAAAACAATAGTTTTGTGGCGCCGTTAGCTTTTGAGTGCTATAATTGTTTTGTCATATTGCTTTTTCTCAAATGGAAATACTTTACACTGGGAGGTTATAATGAAAACCGGTTTGCCGAAACTTTTTTGTTTCTTTCTTCTTGTCATCTTAGTTTGCCTTTTTCGCTCAAATATAGAGCTATCTGGTGCCTCTTCCGTCTCTCTTAGTGAAAGCAAGGAAACGATATATGTTGGTCAAAGCTTCACATTGTCTCTTAAGAGTGGGAAAAACGAATTAACTGGCGCTGATTGGAGTTCTTACGATAACTCTATTGCCACTGTTTCATCGAATGGAACAGTCAAAGGTGTTGCTGCTGGTAAAACCAATATTATTGCATCCTTTAATGGGATAGATTATATCTGCAAAGTTACTGTTCGGGAAGTGACAATCAATAAGACAAGTATTTCCTTGCTTGCCGGAGACACCTATACCTTGAAGGTAAAAGGGTCAAAAGTCAAGAAATGGGAAACAACAGATAAAGCAGTTGTTACCGTCAAAAATGGCTATATTACAGCCATCAGCAGTGGAACCGCAATGGTTATTGCTAATTGCAAGAACGGAAAAACCTATTCTTGCAAGATTGTTGTTGAGGATACACATACCAAAATAGAAAAGTATAAGAACGGAAAAACAAAAACCAGAATTGACTATAATGAGTCAGATCAGGTTATTCGAGTCCGTGATTATGATAAAAACGGAAACCTTAAAGCAACAGCTGAATATGAATACACCACAAGTGGAAAGACAGTATACTCATATAATAGCAAAGGATATTTGAAGACAATTGAACTCTTGGATAAGAATGATGTATTTTTGCAGTCATCTACCTATTCATCAAACAAATATACGAAAGATAGTAAAGATCCTCTTCCTAATAGCGTTACTGACTACTATTCCAATGGGGTCATTAGCAAAGAGACTACTTATGATTCAAAAGGTGTCATCGCTCAAGTAAAAGAATATAGAGAATCCGGTGTACTACTGTCTGTCAGCAAATATAACCGCCAAAAAAGCAATAATAATATAATCGAACAGACGATTTATTACGAGAATTCCGAAAAAGCGCAGTATACAAGATACAAGGATTTTAAGGGAAATATCGGTTTTCAGGTGCTTGAGACTATCAAGTACTATGAAAACGGGAATGAGAAAGAACGCACACGTTATGCCAATTTCAACGGTGACATTGGATACCAGATTTCGAATATTACCGAATATTATGAGAGCGGAAATGCTAAAAAAGAAATATCCTATAAAGATTGGGGCGGTGACATAGGTTATAGAGTATATAGAATGGCAGAATACTATGATAATAAGTTCATTGAGTACAAAGAAGATGAAGAAGATGAAAACTATGTATCTTGGAAGAAATCAGTAACGCAATATAAAATCGACAAGCAAACCGGAATATATTATAAGTGTACGTTCTATTCCTATACTGAATTCTTAGAGTATCTTAGTGGCGATGGGCATCCACCCTATTATCAAGAAAAGGTAAAAGCGTTTATATGGTATGATGTCAACGGCGAGGAGACAACCAAGACCATTTACGATTATGACGCAGAAGGAAACATGATAAGAGAAACTAATTATTCTCATGGAGAGATCATTAAGATAACCGAGTTTAACACTACGGACAATGACTGACTCTTAGAGATTATACATTAATCACATATAAAACTAAGAGTCTCAAGCGTCTTGGCGAATATCCAATATAGTGGTAGCGTTCCGCATACAAACAGTAGGAAAAGACATGAAGGCAAGGATTATTAGTACAATTATTACCCTGACGATTATGCTTTCACTTATTGCGCCTGTGTCGTTAAGTAAAGCTGCTATGGTGAAGATCAGTAAGCAAAAAGCCACAATGGAAGTTGACTCTGTACTGACTCTGAAAGTAAGTGGCGCAAAGTCGGTAAGCTGGAAGTCAAGCAACAAAAAGGTTGCCAAAGTAACGTCAAAAGGCAAGGTAACGGCTAAATCCGAGGGTGCGGCAACCATTATGGCTACCGTGAGTGGAAAGACGTACACCTGCGATGTAACTGTTATAGATTCAAACAAAGTGGGTGAAAGTAGTTATGAACCCATTCCAACACCGACACCTACGCCCGAACATCAAAAAAGCATAGTAGAAATCGAGATTACGCCTGATAATTGGCTCATTTATTTTGAGTATTGTCAAAAGGAATATTGGGTCACGAACATTTTTGACGAGATTACGGATTTTTACTTTTGTGGTTACTATCGTTTAAAAGAAGATTATGGTAAACGAACGGCTAAAGAATCGATAATTAAATATGAGTTTTCTGTGGAACAAGGTAACATGTCGGCGTTTGTAGATTACAATAGCAAATCTTTTGAAGTATACGAGGACGCATTCAAATATGTTAAGACAGTTAATAGGGTGGGAAAAATAGGGATCATTAAAGACAATTCTGATGACGAGTATGCAGAAGACATTAGGCTTTTTAGTGCTTATTGGTATCCTGATATAGGTATGATGAGAGGATGGTGTAAAAATATAGTTATGAAGCGCATACAAGGCACTTTATATCTTTACGAAGAATATAATGGGGAATAGCCCACTTCGGGACTTATCCTTTTTGCCATTTATTAAATGATGAACATTTTTGTATATATACATAGGTATTGCACACGTATTACCCATGTATTTATTTACGATAATAAGAACCGCAGCTCTGATATATTCCTGCTCTTCTTTCTTGTCAAGGTTTCAGTCCTCACATACTAAGCCAGGGCGCATGGGTAAAAGTGCTGGAGCCGGAAGAGCTTGTAGTAATAATGAAAAATGAGATTGAAAAAATGCAATCCTTGTATTAGGGCTGCAGAGCAAACAGCAAAGAAAGAGATACTTTAGATGACCGAAAAAGGATCGCAGAATAAAAAATGCATATATACGGCTGCGGCAGTTGCCTTCTGGCTTCTTGTCTGGCAGGTGCTGGCTGTCGCGGTTGCGAGCAGGGTCATACTGCCCGGACCGTGGGATACGTTTCTTGCGCTCATTCGTCTGATAACGGAGCTGTCGTTCTGGCAGACGGTGGGCAACTCGTTTCTTCATATAGTTGCGGGTTTCCTGTGCGCAGTTGTGCTGGGAACCGCACTTGCCGTACTGTCGCATCAGTTCAGAATCGTTAATGTACTGGTGTCTCCCCTTATGAGACTGATCAAGGCAGTGCCCGTCGCATCCTTTATCATTCTTGTGCTTCTCTGGATCAACTCAAGGCAGCTTCCGTTTGTCATCTCGACACTTATGGTCCTGCCTGTGATATATATCAATGTGCTGACAGGTATCGAAAGTACAGATCCCAAATTGCTGGAGATGGCCGAGGTTTTCCGCCTGAGCCGCGGAAGAAAGCTGAGGTTTATCTATATCCCCGCTGTTCGCCCGAGCTTTATCGCAGCGGTAAATATCGGACTCGGTTTCTGCTGGAAGTCGGGGATAGCGGCTGAAGTCATAGGACTGTCTCCGAAGGCCATAGGTACAATGCTGTATGAATCGAAGCTCTACCTGCTGACAGATGAGCTTTTTGCGTGGACGGTAGTTATAGTGGCCGTGAGTGTGGCATTCGAAAAGCTGGTTATGCGCCTGCTGAAGATGCTCAGCGGGAAATGCTCGGTCATGAAGTACAAAGACGGTTTCCGTACGGGGACAGGCTCGGTTAACGTTCCGAAAGACATTGTGTTCGGGAATGTGGGCAAAAAATACGGAAACACTGTAGTGTTCAGAAATTACAGCGAGATATTCGGTGCTGGCAGGAGCACCGCGATTATGGGTCCTTCAGGGGTCGGAAAAACGACAGTCATAAGACTTATGACGGGACTTGAAAAGCCCGACAGAGGAGAAGTTACGGACAGCACCCGGAACACCTTCGCATGCGTTTTCCAGGAGGACAGATTGCTGGAATACTGCAGCGCGATGCAGAATATCAGACTAGTACTCCCGGGGAACGTGCCGGAAAGCGCTGTAATTGCGGAGCTTAAAGCGGTAGGGATAGGAGATAATGAGGACGAGCTGACCAAGCCTGTTTCGCAGTTCAGCGGCGGAATGAAGCGGCGTGTCGCGATCGTCAGAGCACTGATGGCAGAAGCGGATACGGTTATCCTCGACGAGCCGTTCAAGGGTCTCGACGAGGATATGAAGCAGCGTGTGATTGGATATGTTGAAGACAGGATCGGCACTTCCGGCCTGATACTCGTCACACATGAGAAGGACGAGGCGGAAGCTCTGTGCGACAGGATCGTTGTCCTACATCAGCCTTCTGAGTGAGAGAATATCGTCCTTTGAAGGCAGTCCGCCCGAAAAAGCGGTGGCGCTTCCCGCGCTTACAGCGGTTTTTAAGGCATCTTCAAATTTGCCTGTTTCGAGCCATCCGCATATGAAACCGGCCAGCATGGAGTCACCTGCTCCAACGGGGTTTATCACATTGCCGTCGGGAGCCTCGCAGCTTATTACGGAGCCGTCTTCGCACAGCAGGACAGCCCCTTCGCGGTCAAGAGAAACAAGAACATTGCGCGCACCTTTTTCCTGAAGGGTCCGCGCTTTTTTTTCTACATCGGATCTCGATATGATCCTTGTGCTGAACAGCGCCTCGAGCTCCTGACGATTGGGCTTGATAAGGAAGGGATGGCTCTCAAGCGCTGAGAGGAGCAGCTTTCCTTCTGCGTCTACAACTGTAGTAATATTCTTGCTCCTGAGACTGTCGAGGATCACGCTGTAGGTATAATCCGGAAGTGCCGACGGGATCGAACCGGCCAGAACGAGGGTATCGCCGTCCTTTAACCGGGAGAGCTGGTCGTTGAGCACCTTAAGATCGTCTTTGTAGATGGCGGGGGCAGGCGCGTTGAGTTCGGTTGCCTGTGAACCGAGGACCTTGACATTGATGCGTGAAAGACCGTTGCTCAGATGTATAAAATCAGTCTTATGTCCGTGACGGTTCAGGATGTTTTCTATCTCTGTTCCGGTGAATCCGGCTACAAACCCAAGCATGGTCGTTTCGACTCCGAGAGAGTCGAGGACCGTGGAAACGTTGATCCCTTTGCCTCCCGGAAGAATATGAGTGGCGGAAGCCCTGTTCATGCCTCCGGGGATAAGGCCGTCCATCTCCATTATGTAATCGATTGAAGGACTGAAGGTCAGTGTATATACCATAATGTGTCATCCTCAGATTTTTCTTAAGATCAAACCTATATAAATATATCACATTTCGTTTTTAAAACAAAGAAAAACCTGCGGACTTGATTTGACAGAGATTCTGAAGTATTATGGTTAACAGCGATAAAGCGCATCACGAGGGGGAAATGATTATGTTAAAATTCAGCGAAATGCCGTATGAGCGGCCGGATATCGAAGCCTTGAAAAAGGCTGTGACAGAAGCAACGGAGAAGGTCATCAGCGCCAAGAGCTATGACGAGGTCAGGAAGATATTCTTTGATGTTCAGGAGATGAACAGCGACGCGATGACCATGTATACGATCGCGGACGTCCGCCATACGATGGACACTACAGACGAGTATTATGACGGGGAGGTTCAGTGGCTTCAGGAAGAGACCGCCAAGATGATCCCCATTTGGAACGCATGGAACAAGGCTCTGACAGAGTCTCCTTTCAGAAAGGATTTTGAAGCCGAGTTCGGAACACAGCTGTTCAAGATCTTTGAGGCATCGCTTATGACCGCCGACGAGAAGATCGTTCCCGAGACGATCGAGGAAGGCGACCTGACTCTTGAATACACGAAGACCGCTGCTCAGGCAAGCAGGGAGTTCAGGGGCGAGAAGTGCAATTTCTACGGACTTCTCAAATATATGGAAAGTACCGACAGGCAGGAGCGAAAGGAAGCCTTTGAGGCATGGGCCGGACTGTACGAGGAGATCAGCCCCAGGCTTGACGAGCAGTATTCGAAGCTTGTTGAGCTTAGAGCACGCTCCGCGAAGAAGATGGGATTCCCTTCTTATACCGAGATGTCGTATGTTGCACACTGCCGCTTTGATTATACCCAGGAGGATGCCGCCCGCTTCAGGGAGCAGATCCGTGAGGTTGTCACTCCCGCAGTGGCTAAGATCCACGAAAGACAGCGCGTTAAGCTTGGCATTGATAAGCTCAGGTTTTACGATGAAGAGCTGAAGTTCCCGGAGGGTAACGCAAATCCGATCGGAACCACCGAGGAGCTTGTCGAGAAGGCAAGAAACATGTACCATGCCATGAGTCCCGAAACCGGAGAATTCTTTGATTTCATGACAAAGTACCAGCTTTTCGATCTTGAGACACGTCCCGGAAAGCATATGGGCGGCTACATGACTTCTTTCTCGAAGTACCAGGCACCGTTCATCTTCTCCAACTTTAACGGAACATCTGCGGATGTGGATGTACTGACACATGAAGCAGGACATGCCTTCCAGGGATATCTCGGAATGCGCAGCATTCCTATCCATGAGCTGGGAGCTTCGACTGCGGAGATAAACGAGATCCATTCCATGTCAATGGAGCACTTTGCATATCCCTGGATGGATTCGTTCTTTGAGGAGAATGCCGACAAATACAGGATCTCACATCTGATAGGAGCTATCAGCTGCATTCCCTATCTTGTGAGTGTTGATGAATTCCAGCACAAAGTTTACGCGGATCCCGGAATGGACGCGAAGGGACGCAGACAGGTATGGCATGAGATCGAGCGTAAATACATGCCCTGGCGTGATTACGACGGCAATGCCTTCATGGAAGAGGGCGGTTTCTGGATGCAGAAGCAGCATATCTTCCTGTATCCTTTCTACTACATTGAGTACGCTCTGTCGCAGATATGCGCATTCCAGTACTACGGCCGCATGAAGGAAGACAGGACTGCCGCATGGTCGGATTATCTGAAGCTTTGCAGGGCCGGAGGAACCAAGGGCTATTTCGATCTGCTTGAGATCGGCAATCTTCTGAATCCGTTCAAGGCCGGTACTGTGGAAAAGGCAACATCACACGTGATCAAAGAGATCCTTGAGCGCTATTGATAGTAACTGTTAAGGAGGCTTACCATGCATATTACTCTAACCGGAAATTTAGGAAGCGGAAAATCCACCATCAGCAGGATCATGTCGGAAAAGTACGGATATGAGATTTATTCTACTGGAAAGGTTATCCGCGAATTTGCGGCAGAGAAGGGGATATCCGTACTGGAAATGAACCAGCTGATGCAGAAGGACAACTCCTATGACCATCTGATCGATGACAGGACCAGGCAGATCTCTCTTGAGAGAAAAGACGACCTGTTCTTCGATTCAAGGCTTGCATGGCATTTTGCCGTTAATACATTTAAGGTATTCCTTTCCGTCAATATCGATGAGGCCGCAAGGCGCGTGTTCAACGACGACCGCGGCGACACGGAGAAGTACAAGTCGCAGGAAGACGCGAAGGCCCAGCTTATCGAAAGGGCGCATACCGAGGATAAAAGATACAAGGACATCTATGGTATCGATTATTTTAAGATCTCCAACTATAACCTGATCCTTGATTCGACATTCTCGAAGCCGGAGCTTCTCGCGGAAGTGCTTATCTCCGAGAAGAGGCGTTACGAAGAGGCTGTTGCCAGGGGTGAGAAGCCCGAAACAAGGCTTGTCATGGCTCCTGCAAGGCTTGCCGGAAGAGCGGCGGGCAATCTTGAAGACAACGGCAGGATCCGTGAGGTTGATGCCGCAGTCCGCATGAGGATCGAGGATTTCGATGTTGAGTACGGACTTAAGGAGATTGAAAAGGCTGCTGACGAGGATTATGAATTCGTGATCGTTAAGGGCTTAGACTAAGAAGATAAAACAAGAGGGGGACGGTTTTCGTCCCCATTTTCTTTATGTCGATGATATGATCGTTATTCTCCGAGATCCTCAAGCGGGATCATATACTTCTTGGAGTATTCGTAATAGTAATTCTGATATACTTCACTGGAAGCATGCATCTCTCTGGCGTACCCGTGCATATCGAAGCCGGAGCCTGATGTGTGCTTTTCTATTACATGAAGCGCTATGTTGGAGCAGTATGCCGCGATCCTTTCAAAGCTTGTCAGAAGCTCGACGAGGGAGATTCCGCTCTCGACCGTGCAGATGCCGGCCTGCAGGCGGTGAACGTGGTGTTCCTTCACATTTTCACACATCGAAGCGATAAGCTCCTCAAGCGGCTCGACCTTGAGCGCGAGGCTGTCATCGTCATATATAAATGAGTTGACGGTGGTTGTGAGGATCTCGTTTACGGCGTCGGCCATAAGAACAAGCTCGCGTTTCGCGTTGTCCGTGAAGGTGATATCATTGGCCAGATTGTAAGCGGCAACATCGGAAAGCTTTACGCAGTGATCGCCGATACGCTCCATGTCCATGATCGACTGGAGGATCTTGGTGGCTTCCTTCCGTTCGCCCGAATCAAGATTGCAGCCCGTAACCTTCACCATATAGGCACTCAGCTTGGCCTCGGCCTTGTCAAGGAAGCCCTCGTTTTCGTTGATCATTTCGATGGTGGCATCATCATATTTATCGAGGGTCTGTATGCAGAGACCGAAATTGTCCATAGCGGTCGTACCCATCATGTTTATAACACGGGAGCACTGTTCGAGCGCAACTGCGGGTGTATTGAGCAGCATGTCGTTGAGCGCTAGGAGTGACTCGTCCATTTTCGAAGGAGCCTCATCAGGAAGTACCTTCTTGGCCAGAGCGGCAGTGCCGGCGCAGAACGGGATGAAGACGACGGAAACGATGATATTGTACAGCGAGTTAAGGTTCGCTATCGTTCCGCGAGTCATAAGGCGGTCCAGATTGACAAGATTCAGGGGAATGAGGATCGCGTACAGAAGTATAAGACCCAGGATTCCGCCCGCAACACTGATGATCAGCTGTGAAAGGGTAACCTGCTGGGCTTCACGCTTGATTCCGATACTTGCAAGAGCGATGGGGGTTATCTTACCGATGCTGATACCTATGATCATCGGCGCCGCAACTGCGAAGGAGACGGTACCCGTTGCAGCCGCAACGGTCTGCAGGATACCGATCGCAGCAGATGAGCTCTGCAGGATGGAAGCAAGAAGTATACCGAGAAGAAGACCGACTAGGGGATTTGAAAAGGTCGTGAACAGCCTGCTGAAGCCTTCGGATGAGGAAAGAGGTGCAAGCGCGTTCTCCATGGTCGTCATTCCGAAGAACAGGATGCCGAATGCCATGACGCAGGATGCTATATTATTGGCCTTCTTCTTTTTGCTCATCAGCATGATGAAGGCGGAAACTCCAATAAGGAGAGGAGCGAACGAAGAGGGCTTGAGCAAACTCAGGAGCGTGCTTCCGGAACCGGAAATATCACCGAGACGCAGGATCTGACCTGTGATGGTGGTACCGATGTTGGCACCGAGGATAACAGGGATCGTCTGGGCGAGGCTCATGATGCCGGCATTAACGAAGCCGACAAGCATGATGGTCGTGGCAGAGGAACTCTGGATGGCACCGGTAACGAAAACACCGAGCAAGACACCCTTCAGACGGTTGTTGGTGAGCTTTTCGAGCGTTTTTTCGAGCCTGGAGCCTGCCATATGCTCAAGAGAAGCACCGAGATATTTCATTCCGTACAGGAACAGACCTATACCGCCAAAAAGCATAAAGTAAGAAAAAATGTCCATCATTTCTCCATTCCGTGGAAAGCCACTTTTAACCAAATACACTATAACCCATCGGGAGCCCGTTTGACAATAATTTCTTTACGGCATGTTGAATTTGGTTCGGTAATTTTTTATAATGGTCTATGTTTGTGAGCGTGAAGGGTATGCTGCTCAGCGGACCGCCCTTCACCATGATAATGAAGTGAAAACGGATGCGCTAAGGAGCGTCCGGCAGAGAAGGGAAAACAAAATGAGCAGAGTGGGATTTGACAACGATAAGTACATCAAGATGCAGTCAGAACACATTCTTGAGCGCATCAACAGCTTCGGCGGCAAGCTTTATCTTGAATTCGGCGGCAAGCTGTTCGATGATTTTCACGCATCGAGAGTCCTCCCGGGCTTTGAACCAGACAGTAAGATCCGAATGCTCGCGCAGATGAAGGAAGACGCGGAGATCGTCATCGTCATCAACGCAGGTGATATTGAGAAGGCCAAGGTAAGAGGCGATCTCGGAATAACCTATGATATGGATGTGCTCCGTCTCATCGACGCGTTCAGGGGCTACGGTCTTTATGTCGGAAGCGTTGTTCTCACACACTTCGCGGGTCAGGCAAGCGCAGAAGCTTATCAGAAAAAGCTTGAAGGTCTCGGGCTCCGTGTCTACAGGCATTACATCATACCGGGCTATCCTGCGAACATTCCGCTTATAGTCAGCGAAGAGGGATTCGGGAAAAATGATTACATTGAAACCGAACGCCCCCTTGTCGTAGTGACCGCTCCGGGTCCCGGAAGCGGCAAAATGGCGACCTGTCTTTCCCAGCTCTATCATGAGAACAAGCGCGGCATTAAGGCCGGCTACGCGAAATTCGAAACCTTCCCTATCTGGAACCTTCCTTTAAAGCACCCTGTCAATCTTGCGTATGAGGCAGCCACGGCTGACCTTAACGATGTTAATATGATCGATCCCTTCCATCTGGAAGCTTACGGCAAGACTACCGTAAACTATAACCGTGATGTTGAAGTGTTCCCCGTTCTCAATGCCATGTTTGAGACGATCCTGGGTGAATCGCCCTACAAGTCGCCTACGGATATGGGCGTTAATATGGCTGGCAACTGCATCTTCGATGATGATATAGTTCGTGCCGCGGCCCATAACGAGATCATCAGGCGCTATTACAATACCCTCTGTCAGGCATTCCAGGGCAATGCTGCTCCCGCTGAGGTCATGAAGATCGAAATGATAATGAAGCAGGCGGGTGTTACGATCGATTCGAGACCCGTTATCTCCGCAGCGAATAAAAAGGCTGAGGAGACCGGTGCGCCCGCGGCTGCCATGGTCCTTCCCGACGGAAGGATCGTTACCGGCAAGACAAGTTCACTGCTCGGTGCGTCCGCAGCGCTGCTCCTTAACGCTCTTAAGGCGCTCGGAGGCATTGATCATGATGTTGACCTGATAGCACCCTCGATCATCGAACCCATTCAGGATCTGAAGGTAAATCATCTGGGCAACAACAACCCCCGGCTTCACACCGACGAGATCCTTATCGCTCTGACTATCTGCGCGGAGACCGACGAAAAGGCCAGGATCGCGATGCAGCAGCTTAAGAGGCTGAAGGGCTGCGAGGCTCATACCAGCGTGATCATATCACAGGTGGACAGCAATACCTTCCGCAAGCTCGGAGTTAATCTTACAAGTGAACCCGCATATCAGGAGAAGAAGCTGTTCCACGGCTGATATGCAGTCAGGGATAAGAAAGGAAAACGGAATGAAGAGATCATTTTGGTATATGATGAAGTGGCTGGCACCTGTGTGCCTTGCCGCTTTTCTGGTAACTGCGACCGGCTGCGCGAGAAACAGCGGCAGCGTTGAAGAAGGAGATAACACAGCCGATATGGGCAATAATGAGATCATTACTGAGGCAAGCGAACCGACGGCGCTCGCGATCACTCCGTCTCCGAAGGTCGAGGGCAGCAGCCTGTATGTGAAAAAGGTCGAGAATGTCCCGGACAACTTTATCTTCGGAATGGATGCCTCTTCGGTCCTTTCGCAGGAAGCGGCAGGGGTAAAATATCTGAATTTTGACGGCGAGGAGCAGGATGTTTTTCAGACCCTTGCGGAATCGGGAGTAAACTATATCCGCGTCCGTGTATGGAACGATCCCTTTGACGAGAACGGCAACGGATTCGGCGGCGGAAACTGTAATATCGATACAGCGGTCGAGATAGGCAAGCGCGCCACGAAGTACGGCATGAAGCTGCTGGTGAACTTCCACTATTCCGATTTCTGGGCAGACCCGGGCAAGCAGATGGTTCCGCGTGCATGGAAGGATATGGCAATCGAGGAAAAGACCGAGGCGCTGTACAAATATACGCTCGAATGCCTCAACAAGCTGAAGGATGCGGGTGTGGACGTCGGCATGGTGCAGGTGGGAAACGAGACGAATGGTGCCATGTGCGGTGAAAAAACCTGGTTCAATATACAGTATCTTATGCAGGCCGGCTCTAAGGCTACCCGTGAGGTGTTCCCGGGAGCGCTGGTAGCGGTACATTTCGCAAATCCGGAGAAATTCAGCAACTATAAGGACTACGCAAGAAAGCTGGATTATTATTCTGTTGATTACGATGTGTTCGGATCATCGTATTATCCCTACTGGCACGGAACTCTGGACAATCTTGCACAGCTTCTGTCCGAGATATCCGAGCAGTACGGAAAGAAGGTCATGGTCCTTGAGACCTCATACGCTTACACGGCCGAGGATACGGACTTTAACGGCAACACGATCTCCGACGGAGGAGCCATTACCAAGGATTATCCGTTTACCGTCCAGGGCCAGGCCAATTCGGTCCGGAATATTGTAGACACGCTCGTAAACAAGACGAAGAATGCCATCGGTATCTTCTACTGGGAAGGCACCTGGAACAGCGTTGGAACAAATTCATATGAGGAAAACGCGGAACTCTGGGAGAAATACGGAACCGGCTGGGCAACAAAATACGCGGCTGTATACGATCCCAAGGACGCGGGAAAATACTACGGCGGAAACGCGGTGGACAATCAGGCGATGTTCGATGAGAAGGGTATGCCGCTGGAGTCTTTGAGGGTGTTCAATCTGGCAAGATACGGCAACGAGGTGGAAATAAAGGCGGACGCGCTGGAGGACACCACGCTGTATGTCGACCTAGCGGGAAAGATCGAGCTGCCCGAAACGGTTAATGCCATCATGACCGATGATTCGAAGAACGCGATCCCGGTCACATGGAGTGTCAGCGATGCAGACTACCAGAAGATGTATTCCGGCGGCCCCGCGAAGTACGACGTGACCGGTGAGGCCGGGGGAATGACCGCTCACTGCTACGTGAATATGATCGAGTACAATTTCATACAGAACTACAGCTTCGAGGACGGTGAGCTCGGAGCATGGCAGGTCGAGGATCTTGCAAAATCGGACGAGCTCTATGTCGAGAACAAGCCCACCGATTCGCTGACGGGTGACTGGCACATGCATTTCTGGAGCTCGAAGAGCGATTCGGTCAGGTTTACGCTGGAGCAGCCTGTAAAGGACCTTCCCGCCGGAAAATACAAGTTCGGGATGTCCATCATGGGCGGAGACTGCGGAGAAACCGATATATATATCTATGTGAAGATAGACGGCGCAATAGTTGAAAAGAAGCCTATGACCATTACATCCTACGGAAACTGGGACACAAAGATGATAGAGTCTTTTGACTATGACGGAACCTCCGAACTCTCGGTCGGAATTTATGTTCAGGCGGCCGGAGCAGGGAACGGAGCATGGGGAAAGATCGATGACGCGCTCCTGAATTCGGTTACCGAATAGGACCAAAAGCTGAGAAAGCGCTGAAATACACTGGAAACGATACCGGAGAAATAGTTTTTGTGGTTTTTTGCAAAAAACACTTGACTATTTCTCCTTTTCTTTGTACAATTTGAACGCTGGTAACGTTTCCAGTCGCTGGGAACGTATATTTCACATTTTTTAGGAGGATGTTTTTATGAAGAAGGTTACAAGAGTTCTTGCTCTCGTACTCGCTCTCGTTATGGTCCTTTCCCTTTCTGCTTGTAAGAAGGGCGGAAACGACAACGGCGGCAGCACCAACAGCGGAAGCAACAACAGCAGCAGCAATAGCAGCAACAACAGCTCTGCCGGAAATACTGAAAGCCGCACATTTGACATTACGGTTTGGGTTCCTGAGGCAGCTCAGGCACTTACCAAGACCCAGATCGAGAACTTTAACAACACCAACACCGACAACATCAAGTTCAACGCAACCATCGAGGCAGTATCGGAAGCCGATGCAGCTACTCAGATGATCACTGACGTTGAGGCCGGTGCAGATATGTTCAACTTCGCACAGGATCAGCTTTCCCGTCTGATCATGGCCGGCGCTCTTTCACAGCTCGGTGAGAAGGCTGCCCAGTATGTGCGCGACAACAACGACGACGGCGCAGTTGCAGCAGTTGCAGCAGGCGATGCTCTTTACGGATATCCCATCACTTCCGATAACGGATACTATATCTTCTACGATAAGAGATACATTTCGGATGAGCAGGCTCAGACCGTTGAAGGTATCCTTGAGGCTTGTAAGGCAGCAGGCAAGACCTTCGCAGCTCCTGTAGGCGGCAACGGCTGGTATATCGCAGGCTGGTTCTTCGGAGTTGGCTGCGACAGCACATGGGTAACCGACGATCAGGGCAACTTCATTTCTATCAACGATAC
>CAJOQS010000148.1 GCA_905236925.1 uncultured Lachnospiraceae bacterium
ATCTTCCCCGTTCCAGTACGAGAAGGGAAGACCTTCTGCTCTCGCCCGATGAGATCGAGGCGAACAATATCATCCGCAAGGCGTTTAATTCATCGAGGTCCGAGGATGCTGTGGAGCGGATCATCAACATGTTTTCACATACCAGAAACAACAGGGAATTCATTGAAGTAGTCAAGAAAACCAAACTGTAACAGCAGTTCTGTGCCGGATTATGAAACTGATATTCAGATCAATGGGGAAGTATAAGGGCGCGATAATCCTCGCGGTCTTTATAAAGCTCATCGGTACGATGACCGAGCTTTCGCTTCCGTACATTTTGGAATACATGATTGACCACGTTGTACCCACAGGAGTCATGAGAGATGTCATCCTGTGGGGACTTCTGATGTTCGCGGCTGCCGTCATGTGCAGGACCTTCAATGTCACGGCCAACAGGCGCGCGATCGACAACGCGCATCATGTGAGCTTCGACGTAAGACAGGCGCTGTTCAGGAAAACGGCCAATCTCTCGGGCGACAGGTTCGATTCCTTCGGACTTCCGAGCCTTATCAGCCGTATGACGAGCGACAGCTACAACGTGCAGAGCGCGGTGGCACAGTTCCAGACCCTGTGCGTCAGGGCGCCCATGATGCTCTTCGGCGGAGTTGTGATGACTCTTATGATGGACTGGGCGCTGGCGATGATCCTGATCGTCATGCTGCCGTTCCTTATCAGCATCGTTCTCTTCGTATCTTCAAAGGGAATCCCGCTGTACACCGGAGTTCAGAAGAAGCTTGACTCCGTTGTCCGAATCATGCGTGAGAATATCACGGGGATACGCGTGGTAAAAGCCCTGAGCAAGGGAGAATTCGAGAAAAAGCGTTTTGCCTCTGCCAATGAGGAGATGGCAAAAACCGATATCAGAGCCGGAACGATCATGGCGATCCCGGGACCGTTCATGCAGTTCTGCCTGAACATAGGACTCACTCTGGTCGTTATCTTCGGCGCGACGCGCGTAAACAGGGGGCAGATGCAGCCCGGAGTTATACTGGCATTCCTAACATACTTCAACATGATAAGCATGGGTGTTATCGGAATTAACCGTATATTCATGAGCATGAGCAAGGCCAGTGCCAGCGCGGACAGAATTGACGAGGTACTCGGTGCCGACGACGGCTGGGAGGTCGTCGACAGCACAGAGGAAAGCGGAGATCATATCCGGTTTGACAATGTAAGCTTCTCCTACGGAGCCGAAAGCAAGACCGATGCGGATTTCGCGGGCGGAAAAAGAGAGCTTGCGCTTGAGAATATCAGCTTTACCCTGAACAGGGGCGAGAGTCTCGGGATCATCGGTCCGACAGGCTGCGGGAAGACTACGGTCATCAACCTGCTGATGCGCTTCTATGATCCGGATAAAGGAAAGGTCACCATTGACGGACGAGATGTGAAGAGCTACGGGAAGGATGAGCTCAGAAAAAAGTTCGGTGTGGTCTTCCAGAACGATATGGTATTCAACGATACGATCGGCAGCAACATAGATTTCGGAAGGGAACTCTCACAGGAGGCTCTCGACAATGCCGCAAGGGACGCTGCAGCGATGGAATATATCGAAAACCTCGACGGCGGAATGAAATATGTTGCCGCGATCAAGGGGGCCAATCTCTCGGGCGGACAGAAGCAGCGTCTTCTGGTGGCGAGAGCACTTGCGGCCTGTCCCGAGATACTCGTTCTCGATGATTCCTCGAGCGCGCTCGATTACAAGACCGATTCGGCCATGAGAAAAGCCATCAGGGAGCATCACGGGGAAAGCACACTCATAATGATAGCCCAGCGGGTTACGAGCATCATGGGCATGGATCACATAATGGTAATGGACAACGGAGCATGCATAGGCTACGGCACTCACAATGAACTGATGAACAGCTGCCCCGCATATAGGGAGATATTTGAGATGCAGACGGCGTGACGGCGGTTTGCTGCTATGTTTAATGTGAAGCGGAAGCGGTTTTTGCCGCAGCCGTACAGGAGGGATTATGCCGGGGCCCGGAGACAGAGGAAAAGTCAAAGAGAAACCCAAGAATGCGGGGAAGACCCTGAAGAGGCTTCTGAAATATCTCATGAAGTACGGATGGGTGGTCCTTGTCATGCTCTTGTGCGCCTTTGCGAGCAATATAGGCAACCTGCTCGGACCTAATTTCGCCGGAAAGGCCATTACCGCAGCCAGCAGCGGTGCGGGAAAGGTTAATATCGATGAAGTGGTGCGTTACGGCATATTCATGCTCATAGCGTACATCAGCGGCAATATCCTGAGCTTCGTCGTAAATATCGGGATGATGCGCGTCGGCAGAAAAGTTGCCAGAAACATGAGGCGCGACGTATTCAACAAGCTCATGGAGATGCCGGTCGGATACTTTGACAGACATCTCGCAGGCGATATCATCAGCCGCGTATCCTACGATATTGATGTGGTCTGCACAAGCCTTTCATCGGATGTTGTGCATATTCTTACGAGCTTTGTCACGGTGGTCGGCAGCTTTACGATGATGTGCATCATTTCGCCTCCTCTCGTTCTATGCATGGTCTTTACGATACCCGTATCGATCTTCTTCACTCGATATATGGGAAAGAGAACAAGGCCGCTGTACAGGAAAAGAAGCGCCGCCTACGGCGAGATGAACGGTTTTGCCGAGGAGATGTTCACGGGACAGAAGACCATCCTTGCTTATGCGCATGAGGATTATGTCTGCGACAGATTTGAGGAGATCAACAGGAAGGCCGCGGAAGCCTACCGCGACGCGGACAGCCTCGGAGTCACGATGGGACCGACCATCGGAATGATCAACAATATCGGTCTCGCGGCAATCGGTCTCGGAGGAGCCGCGCTGTACATGAAGGGGATCGTCGGGATCGGTGAGATATCCAGCTTCATCCTTTACAGTAGAAAGTTTTCCGGCCCGATCAACGAGATCTCGAATATAATCAATGAGATATTCAGTGCCCTTGCAGCAGCAGAGAGGGTGTTCCAGCTTCTCGATGAGGCCGAGGAGGCAAAGGATATTCCGGGGGCAGCCGAACTCGAAAGAGCGCGCGGTCATGTTGAGGCCAGGAATGTTCATTTCGGTTATCTTGAGAACAAGATCGTCCTGAAGGATTTCAGCATGAATGCAGAACCGGGACGTACCATAGCGATCGTGGGCCACACGGGAGCGGGAAAGACGACGATCATCAACCTTCTCATGAGGTTCTACGATGTGAACGAGGGGGCGATCTTCGTTGACGAAAATGAAGTTAAGACCTACACGCTGCAGAGCCTCAGAAAGAATTACTCGATGGTGCTTCAGGATACATGGGTGTTTAACGGGACCATCTTCGACAATATTGCCTACGGAAAAGACGACGCGACCATGGAGGAGGTTGTTGCAGCTGCCAAAGCGGCCTATATCCACAACTACATCATGAGGCTTCCGAAGGGCTACAATACAGTCATAAGCGAGGACGGCGGCAATATAAGCAAGGGCCAGAAGCAGCTTATCACGATTGCGAGAGCCATGCTGTACGATACGAGCATGCTCATTCTCGACGAGGCTACGAGCAATGTCGATACCGCTACGGAGCGTAAGGTTCAGAAGGCAATGAGGAGCCTGATGGCCGGCAAGACCAGTTTTATCATAGCCCACAGACTTTCCACGATCAGAAATGCGGACAATATTCTGGTCGTAGACGGCGGCAATGTGGTCGAGCAGGGCGACCATGACAGTCTCATGAACCGTAAGGGCGCATATTACGCGCTGTACAGAAGCCAGTTCGAATAATGAAAGAGAAGACAACAAAACTTTAAAAATTTATATTGCTTTTTTCCTGCGTGCGTGTTATACTTGCTAGGCTATGTGCCCGAGAGGATCATTCCGGAGGCTGGTGCCGGTCGGACAGAATAATATTATGAGAGGTGAAAGCTATGAGAGAAGATATCCAGCCTAAATATTATCAGGCTAAGGTTACCTGCAACTGCGGTAACGAATTTGTAACAGGATCAACAAAACCCGAGATTCACGTTGAAATCTGCTCCAAGTGCCATCCTTTCTACACTGGACAGCAGAAGGCAGCTCAGACTCGTGGTGCTATCGATAAGTTCAATCGTAAGTACGGTCTTGCGAACAAGTAAATTTTCAGACTCAGGAAAGTGGTTGAAGTTATACTTAGCTTCAACCACTTTGTTCTTATAAGGGAGAAAACATGAAGGGATCAGGAATTGGCGGACAGGCCGTCATGGAAGGCGTTATGATGAAGAACGGCGATCGGTATGCCGTTGCAGTCAGAAAACCGGATCATGAGATCGCAGTGGAAGTTAAAGAATACAGATCGCTCGGCAGCAGGACCGGACTTGACAAGGTACCGATCCTTCGCGGAGTTCTTGCCTTTATTGATTCTCTTAAGCTCGGAATAGGCTCCCTTACATGGTCGGCAAGCTTCTTTGAAGAAGAGGAGAACAAGCCCCGGACCGAGGAGGAGCAGGCCAAGAAGGAGAAAAAAGAGAAGGCTGTCATGGCTGGCACCGTTTTCCTTTCGGTCATCATCGCCATCTGCATTTTCATGCTTCTTCCGTATTATGTATCAAGACTTCTGAAAAGCCGTGTGGAGTCCGAGACTCTGCTCGCACTCCTTGAAGGCGTCATCAGGGTGCTGCTGTTCATAGGATATGTGGCGGCAATATCCCGGATGGAGGATATTAAGCGCGTATTCAGATATCACGGAGCAGAGCATAAAGCCATCAACTGCATCGAAAACGGGCTGGAGCTGACGGTAGAGAATGTCCGCACACAGTCACGCCAGCATAAAAGGTGCGGAACGAGCTTCCTGCTCATCGTTATGCTCATCAGTATTCTGTTCTTTATGTTCATAAGGTTTGACAGCGCATGGCTGAGGATCGCGGCGAGAATAATCCTTATTCCCGTTATCGCGGGTATCTCATATGAGTTTATCAAGCTTGCGGGACGGAGCAGCAACAAAGTCGTGGAAGTGTTCAGTAAACCGGGACTCGCTCTTCAGCGGCTCACGACCGCGGAACCTGACGACTCCATGATCGAATGCGCCATCGCTTCGGTGGAAGCCGTATTTGACTGGAAGGAATTCCTGGTCGGCTTTGAAGGCGGAGAAAACACCGGGAAGGCGGAGACTGACAAGTCCGAAGCAAAGGATAACGATCAGGAGCAGAACGTTCATACCGACAGGAAGAATAAAAAGAACGGCAAAAAGAATAATAAGTACAGATATAACGGAAACGTCAGACGGGATGAGGCTAAAACTGCGGAAGTTAATCATGCGGAAACCGTAATCGAGGAAGCTGATGATGCGGAAGTGCGGGCCGGGAAAGTTATAACCGAAGAGAACGACGATTACTTCGTAAGGCCCGAACCTGTTGTTCAGGAAGAACCTGAGCAGGTAAAGGAGCCCTAC
>CAJOQS010000149.1 GCA_905236925.1 uncultured Lachnospiraceae bacterium
CCGTTAATGGTCTCAGATCCGCATTCTGCTTTTACTCACTTTATGCTGTCCGATTCCGAGTATATCGTATATTTCCTTATGCGCGGTTTTTGCCGTACTTATGCCACGCCTACCGCATCGTTCAAGATATCCTTCAGTGACGCGATCGAACTCGTATGTGACCTGATGATGCGCGTGGCCTTGTCTATATTGTTCAGCGCGCAGTTTATCATCTTATGAGACACCGTATGCGTAAAAAGGATCAGCAGATCCGGCGATCCTATCCTGTCTTTCATACTACCGCACGGCTTAAGGAATACCTTGGCCTTGCAGCCGTACTCCTTACAGAGATTTGTATATTGACGCTCCATACATTCATTTCCGCCTATTATCACAACGCTCATAGCAGATTCCCCCTTTCGCTTCGCTTCAGGCATTCGCAGTTTCGCCTCCGGCGAAAGCTGCTTGCCTTTGTGTAATGCGCATTCCCATCGGTTAGCAATTGCTAACCTCTATATAGTTATACTATGCTAACTCTGATAAGTCAAGTCTTTTTTGCCTATTATCGCGCATAACAACATGCTATTAAAATAGTTGTTGACATTTGCGTTAGTCGGTGCTAATCCGTCTGTGAACATTAAAGTAATTGTTCACAGCATAAAACAGGAGTATTATCTTCAATCTGCTGTTCGCAGGTTAAGGTCTCAGCAATTCTTTTCACAGGAGAGCATCGTATAACCCGAAGCTGCGATGATCCTTCCAAGCTCCGTATCGCTCTCCTCCTGCTTTGATAAAAGCTCTACCCTTTTGTTTCCGACATCCGCCTTCGCCCATCTGTAGCCGCATCTGTTAAGTGCGTTCTCAACGCGAAGTGCACAGTTGGAACAATGCATCCCATCCACCTTCAACGTATAAGTGAATGGATAGTCGGCTTTGTTCCTGTCCTTTACGCGCACTTTCTTCTCGCCGGGTTCACGCTCACCGCAGCACGAGGATCCGTAGCGGATCCTTTTGACCGTACTGTACACAGCCAAACCGACGATGAGTACAAGTGCAGCAATGATAACAGCGTTTCCCATATCACTCTCCATTCCGTGCCCACAAACGCGCTTCACATTCCACAGGCACGGAATGTGAGAGCGCGATTTGTGTTTCGGCACAAATCGTGCTGTGATGAAAAATCACACTTTATTCCACATCTTTTAATGCTACATCAAGCGGTATATGCTTTATCCTGATGTAGTCGATCATAGATACGAACATGTATCCTATCAGCAGGTACAATACAGACAGAACAGCCGAAACAGGCTTCAGGAAGAATCTGAAAAAACCGTCCATCTGCATCATAAATACCTTGAATATCCAGAGCATCAGATAGTACCCCGCAACAAATCCCACGATTGAAAACAGTGTTACTACTATCGCAGTGGGTACGATGTAAAGGGAACCGATCTCCCCGTTCCTGAATCCCAGTATCTTTGCCATCGATATGGACTGCTCGTTTCTTTCGATTATTATCTTTGCGAGCAGATATATCAGCGCCGCAGTCAGGACCACAAGCACATACTTGAATACATCGATGATCCCGCCCATGGAGTGATTCAGCTGAACAGTGACCTTTCTGATATCATCCGCAGTTATAACGGTGGCTATACTCTGCTCGTCAATATCCTTTATCTCGTTGCGCGAGAAGAATCCCGTAAACTCATCGTCATCCTTTTCGAATACATCATTAAAGCTGACGATGTTCATAAATGCAGCAATTCCGCCTTCGTAGTCAACAATACCTGCAACCTTGAACTCATAGCTCTTATTCTCGTATTCCGCATGGAGCTTCACGGTATCGCCTTCCGAGATTCCGAACTTATCGCTGAATGCGTTGGAGATGTATACGCTTTCCGTGTCTGTTTTATTCCCAATGCTTATATATGCACTGTCTTTAACAATTCCGTAAACGGTCACGCTCTCGTCACCGCCGCTTCCCATTCCCGATCGGAAGGAAGACTGCTTTTTGGAATACTTTAGTGTTGTGGCTCCGAATTTTTCCGCCGTGGGTTCCGAAGTCTCTATGGTATTGCCATCCTCGTCCTCCGATCCCATGAGCATGTACTGGTATTCGGCAAACATCATATTGGGTGCTTCTTCGGCGTAGTGATTGAGCGAATCCGGCAGTCCGAAAGCAAAGCACATCATCAGTTCAATGAAGATGACTCCGAAGATCAGGATCGCGTAATTCGGCATGTTCTGGAAAAGGATCCTGAGTCTGAACCTCTTCATAAAGGACCATCTCGGAAGTCTTCTCGCCTTGGTTCTCTTTGACTTGCTCAGGTCGTGTCTTAAGAAGCGCAGAGGGCTGAGCTGAAGCTTTCTGACTATCACGAAAAGATTGATGAAGAACATCAGGACCAGCGGAATTATCGTCGTCTTGACCAAAGCGGTATTACTCCATACGGGATAACACTTCGGGAGGCTGTAGCTCTCGTAATACAGATTGACAGCAACATCCTTGAAGACTGTGTAACCCAGCGCATTTCCTATCGCGGCTCCGATAAGCGTTACGATAAGCGGCATTGCCATATAGTGAACGATCATTTCACGCTTGCTGTAACCCGAAGCCCTCAGGGTTCCTATAACGGGCGCTTCCTTGTCGATAGTATTGCTGATGGTAACAGCGAAAATGAACGCTATAACACCGATCAGGATATAGCACAGGATCGCAGTACCCGCCGAATCGCCTTCTATATCCGAGGGTGCGAAATTCGTCGCCTGTCTCAGATATTCGGGCAGATAATCCTTGATCTCATTGTCATGCACAAGGGTCTGGGTAATAAGGGCTTTCAGGAAGGCCTCCGAATGATCGGCCTGTTCGATCTTATCCTGCGGTGCATTGATGTACTTGAAGGCATAATTGTAATGAACACGTGCTGAGAGCCCGTCGAACGCTTCGGGAGTTACCATTGCCACATCAAAACCGAAGGCGTCAAACATCAGATCCGTATTTGATTCGTGGAGTGTCAGATAGTTAACGTAGGATAAGAGTCCTACTACCTCGAACTTCTTCCCTCCGACGGTAATGCGGTCACCGATCTTCACGCCGACATTGTCCGCATGCATCCTGTCGATTGCTATCTCATTGGCGTTTTGTGGTGCACGTCCGGAGTTGAACGAAGCCATATCGACCGTGGAATCGCTTTTGAAAACCCTGACGGTAGCATCGGTCGTGCCGGTGTTGTTGTAATCCTCGTCTTCGTTTCTGTAGAAATGCTCGGTTATGCTAACCGGAACAGGCATGATCTCGTCGTTCAGGTTATAGCGGTCTGCAACCTTGTCCCATTCCTCGTCAACCTTCTCAATGACCGTGTCATGTGCTTCCTTATAAGCGTCCTTCACGGCCTGCTTATAGTCTTCTGTCTCCCTTGCTTCGGCTATGGCGCTCTCGAGATTCTCCGAAAGAGCCTTGTCGATCTGCTCACGGATCTGCGTTTCATCGGTTATTCCGTATGCTGCGCACATGGTCCTTACGTTTTCCTCGATTACTGAAGATACAGTCTCGTTAAGCTTCTCTTCGATCGCTTCGGCAACTTCTTTGTCAGCCTCATCGTATCCCTTGTTTATGTAGTATTCGCGCACGTCGGCTTTTTCGCCCGTGCTGATCGCGCTCAACAATTCCCCGGATGCACGGTCCCTCAGCTCAAAGCAGCCGTCCTCAAGGTTCAGTTCTTCCCTTCCCTCGTAAACTGCAGCAAGCATACTGTCATGTCCTACATACATACCGGAAATAACACCGATCATCAGGACCATGAAAATGATTATTACCAGATATTTATGCCAATCGGACTTCAGTTCCTTGGGTATCCTTTTGATAAGAGGATTCTTCATTTCACCGCCCCCTTACCACTCAAGCTCTGCGGCCGCGATCTTGTTTTCGTTTATGTCGTTGTGACGTACTACACCGTCTCTCAGCTTGATAACATGGTCAGCCATGTTCTTGATGGCTTCGTTATGAGTTACCATAATAACGGTGTTTCCGTACTTCTTATTGCAGTCCTCTATAAGAGCGAGGATTTCCTTGGAAGTCTTGTAGTCAAGCGCACCGGTAGGCTCATCGCACATGAGGATGTCCGGATTCTTTACGACAGCCCTGCCGATCGACACTCTCTGCTGCTGTCCGCCGGAAAGCTGATTGGGATATTTATACTTGTGATCCTGAAGACCGAGCGTGGTAAGTACCTCCTCGACATCAAGAGGCATGTCCGAAAGGTACGCTCCGACTTCGATATTTTCCTTGACGTTCAGATTCGGGATAAGATTATACATCTGGAATACATAACCCAGGTGCTTACGCCTATACTGTGTAAGCTGTTTTTCGCTCATTTCCTCGAGCTTGTCGCCGTTAATGCTGACATAGCCCGAATCCGGTGTGTCGATGCCTCCGATGATGTTCAGAAGTGTTGATTTTCCTGAGCCGGAGGGTCCGAGCAAAACACAGAACTCGCCCCTTTTTACCGTAAAATCCATGCCGCGCAGGACTTCCTGCTTTGCCTCACCCGTTCCGAAGCTCTTTTTAAGATCCCTGATTTCAAGAAAATTATCATACATATATCTTTATCATCCTTTCCCTATCGTTCATCAGTTCTGCCACAGAATTTCCCCAGCCGCTCAAAGGTCTCATCTCCGATAGCGTGCTCGATCCGGCAGGCCTCTTTGGCCGCTGTATTTTCGTTCACTCCTATCTTCATGAGGAACTCCTTGATCAGCTCATGCTTGCTGTTTACCTCCTCCGCAATGGCTTTTCCGGAATCCGTAAGGCATATGTGGCCTTTTTCATTGATATAAATCAGCTTTTTTTCCCGGAGCCTTTTCATTGCCACGCTGACACTGGGCTTCGTAACCCCGAGCTCGGCCGCAAGATCGACAGCCCTTACGCATCCGTTTCTGTTATTGAGCAGTAATATATTTTTCAGATAATCCTCGGAAGAATTATTCGTATTAGTCAATATCATTATTCCTGCAGACCCCACTTCTTATCTGTGCTGTTATGGTTAGCCCAATCTAACCCTATGTTTAAAAAGAAAAGACTTAACGTTTGCGGGTTAAATCTTTCTTTCATTTTCTATGACATTCCGCGCTCATAGCGCAGTTGGCGCATCCGCAGCCGCAGGTGCTCTTTCCTTTCTTTTTGGAGATGATCATGCTTCTTACAACAAGGGATATGATGATCAGCAGTGCAATGGATACAATGATTGTCCCTGCGTTGGCAGATAAAAACTCGAACATGTCGATCACTTCCTTTCATTCATTCTTGCGGTTCCGGCATTTGCCGGGGGATACCCCGCCGGTTCAGGCGGGATACCCCTGTTGTATACATAAGGAGTTTAAAGTATTGGCCTATATATCAGACTCTGACCTTCTTCGTCAGTGTTGTAGCTTCAGTATACTTCTTAAAGAACAGCATGTAAATGATCGCAACAAGGAATGCTAAAGCAAAGATGACTCCGATCACACTGCCGTTGCCTGCAAACAGGCTGCCGAACTGGTTGATCATAAGGGCTACAACATAAGCAAATCCACACTGATAACCGATCGCAAACCATGTCCACTTCGCATTGTTCATTTCACGCTTGATGGCGCCGATCGCTGCAAAGCAGGGTGCGCAAAGAAGGTTGAATACCAGGAACGAAAGTCCGGTAACACTTGTAAATACACTTGCAAGAGTAGCATATACACTAATCTCTCCGCCGCCGTAAAGAACACCCATCGTACCGACGATATTCTCTTTTGCGACAAGTCCGGTGATCGATGCAACGGCTGCCTGCCAGTTACCCCATCCGAGAGGGATAAATATCCATGCGATAGCACTTCCAACCTTGGCGAGGATTGAGAACTCAATCTCTTCTTCCTCAAGCATTCCGAATGCACCGTCTATGAAGCCGAACCTTGAAAGGAACCAGATAACGATAGTCGACAGTAATATGATCGTGCCGGCCTTCTTGATGAATGACCAGCCGCGCTCCCACATGGAACGGAGAACGTTGCCGAGTGTAGGCATATGATAAGCGGGAAGCTCCATAACGAAAGGAGCCGGATCACCCGAGAAGCGCCTTGTCTTCTTAAGCATGATACCCGAAATGATGATGGCAGCAAGACCAATGAAGTACGATCCTGTCGATATCCATGCACTTCCGCCGAAGATAGCTCCTGCGATCATCGCAATAAAGGGAACCTTGGCTCCGCAGGGAATAAATGTGGTTGTCACGATCGTCATACGACGGTCACGCTCGTTTTCGATAGTACGTGATGCCATGATGCCGGGGATACCGCATCCGGTACCGATAAGCACGGGAATGAAGGATTTACCCGAAAGACCGAAACGTCTGAAGATACGGTCGAGCACGAATGCGATACGTGCCATGTATCCGCAGGCCTCAAGGAACGCGAGCATCAGGAACAATACGAGCATCTGGGGAACGAATCCGAGTACCGCGCCGACACCTGCGACGATACCGTCAATGATAAGACCCTTAAGCCAGTCTGCGGCATTGCATGCGTCAAGCAGCTTCTCAACAAGAACAGGAACGCCGGGAACCCATACACCGTAATCGGCCGGATCGGGCTCTTCAAAGCCGTTTTCCTTCACATAGGCAACGGCATCCTTAAAGGACATTCCGATAACTTCTTCCTCATCGGCGTCCTCGGGGACGTTTTCATAATATACAGTCATTTCGCTGATCGCGAGTGTTTCCTCATCCTCAACCTCTACGGTCGAAGTAGCGGGACCTGTTACTGCTTCAAGTTCGGCGATAGCAGAAGCCGCATCAAATTCTTCATCTTCAACATCGATTTCAAGGTAACCACCGATGGCACTCATTGCCGCACCGTATTCTTCAGCTGCCTCATCAGCCGCTTTTCCGCCGATGCCGAACAGATGCCATCCGTCTCCGAAGAGACCGTCGTTTGCCCAGTCAGTAGCGGGAGCACCTACACCGACCATTGCGATCCAGTAAACAAGGAACATAATAGCGGCAAAAATAGGAAGTCCCAGCCATCTGTTGGTAACGATCTTATCGATCTTGTCGGATGTGGTGAGTGCGCCCGCATTCTTCTTTTTGTAGCAGGACTTGATAAGTTCTGCGATATAGATATACCGCTCGTTAGTGATGATGCTCTCCGCATCGTCGTCAAGTTCCTTCTCCGCAGCCTTGATATCATTCTCGATATGGATCATTTTCTCGTGAGAGATATTCATCTGTGCGAGTACTTTATCATCACGTTCAAAGATTTTTATCGCGTACCATCTCTGCTGTTCCTCGGGCAGGTTGTGTATAACTGCCTCTTCGATGTGGGCTAGTGCGTGCTCCACAGGTCCGGAGAAGGTATGCTGGGGAACGGTCTTGCCGTTTCGAGCAGCCTTAATGGCTTCTTCCGCCGCAGTTGTGACTCCATCACCCTTCAGTGCTGAGATATCAACTACAGTACACCCGAGTCTGCGTGACAGCTCCTCAATATTGATCTGATCGCCGTTCTTCCTGACGATATCCATCATGTTGACCGCAACGACCACAGGAATACCGAGTTCTGTAAGCTGAGTGGTCAGATACAGATTTCTCTCGAGGTTCGTACCGTCAATGATATTCAGTATTGCATCGGGACGTTCTCCGATAAGATAGTTTCTCGCAACTACTTCCTCAAGTGTATAAGGAGAAAGCGAATATATACCGGGAAGGTCGGTGATGATGACATCGTCATGCTTTCTCAGTTTTCCTTCCTTTTTCTCGACCGTAACTCCAGGCCAGTTTCCGACAAACTGGTTGGAGCCGGTCAGCGCATTGAACAGTGTCGTTTTACCACTGTTCGGGTTTCCCGCAAGTGCTATTCTTATGCTCATTTCAACATAGTCCTTTCAACAAGATATGGTTATGCTTTTAGTTGGTTCCGGGTTAGTTTTAGCTAACTTCAGTATAAAAAATAAATCTTATTCTACCTCGATCATTTCTGCGTCCGCTTTTCTGAGTGAAAGCTCGTAATTCCTGACTGTGATCTCTATGGGATCGCCGAGCGGTGCAACCTTGCGCACGTAGATCGAAGTGTTCTTGGTTATCCCCATATCCATTATCCTGCGTTTTACCGCGCCTTCTCCGTGAAGCTTGACCACTTTGACCGTTTCTCCGATCTTCACATCTCTTAGTGTTTTCACTTATCGCTCCTCCTAAACAAATATCTTTCTTGCCAGCTCGTCACTGACTGCCACCCGGCTTTCCTTAACCTTAATGATAAGGTTCTCGCCGAGCGAGTTGATGACACTGATCTGTCCGCCTACATTAAAGCCAAGATCCTCGAGGTGTTTTTTCACTTCGGGGTTCCCGCCTATCTTCCTGATGATCAGCGGCTGGCCTTGTTCCGCATATACCAGAGGCACCATATACTTCCTCCTCTACTTTTTCTGGTTAGTTCCCGCTAACCTCGTTTGATTATAGTTAGAGTACGCTAACTTGTCAATACCTTTTTTATATTTTTTTTGCAAAAATTTAAGAATTGTTTTCATAGCCGCCATATGATAGGATATATAGAGAAGAAGGACAGGGGGAATAAGTATGGCATTAATGGAATCCGGAGAGATGTATCTCGAAACAATATACGTCCTTTCACAGAAATCGACAGAAGTGCGGGCCATCGATGTTGGCGACGAGCTCGGGTACTCCAAGCCTTCGGTCAGCCGCGCAATGGGGCTCCTCAAGGACGAGGGACTTATCAAGAAGGACAAGGACGGTTTCATAAAGCTTACCACAGCCGGCGAAGTCCTCGCCAAGCGCATTTACGAGCGCCACACCGTACTTACCAAAATGCTGATCAGTCTTGGAGTTGACCAGGAAACCGCTGTTGAAGATGCATGCCGTATGGAACATTACATAAGTGACCGGTCATTCGACGCGATCAAAGCACATATGCTCAAATACGAAGGCAGGGAATGATTTCCCTGCCTTTATTCTTTATTCAATATTCTTTGCTTTTTTAAAATCCCCGATGACCAGGGCCGCCCTGCCGGCCACTTCCCTCTTAAGTGCCTCGACCGAACTCTGCCATCCCTTATAGCTCCTATAGTTTATGCCATGACTCGGGTCGTCCGCATCCTGCCATCTTTCGCAGTTATAGACCATGTCATGCCCAAGCAGGTTTTCGAACTTTTCAAGTTGGCCCAGTACATTCTCATCGGAGAATGTATCGTCCATCAGTGCCTCCATCCGCTCAAGGAAAAGATCCCTGAACTCCTCGTTTTCGAGGAGGCGGTATATCAGGGCGTTAAAGGTGTACAGGCCGCTGTTGAACCTTCCGAGTATCCTGTCGGCGGTACCGTCCGGTGCTTCATAAAGGCACAGATCAAGATCGTACAGTATATAGAACCATTTCCCGTCTCCGGCCTTACCGACCCTAACATTGTCGGTGTCGACATTGCCGCTCCAGAGCTGAACGATATAATAATCCGCCACGCTGTTAAGATCAACTGTTTCTTTTACATAATTGTAATTATCCTCGTTGTCGAGCCTGTTGTTCTTCAGAAACTCCCAAAGATCAAACCATTCTTTATAGGCCTTTCCGCATTTGATCTCACTCATCTGCTCGAGTATCGTGACCTCCTCGGGTTCGCAACCGTAATGTGCGGCTATCATGTCCTCATCGATATGCTCACGAATGTAATATATCCCCCAATACTCGGAATTAATGTACAGATTGACGGGCCTGTATGCCTGTACGGGAACATCGTTTATCAGACTGCTGCCCGCAACAAGTGAGGAAACATACTCGTCTCTCATCATTGGGCCGTCGTTGTCCTGTGAGCCTGACCTCAATACGATCGAATCGAATTCATCTGTTTCAAGATTGTCGAACAGCCTGTATTGCAGCTTGGTTGGTCCGTACTCCGCCGAAAACTTGATCTGGTAGCTTTTTTTCGGATACCCGCGGCTCGTGCATCCGTGAGGTCTGATACCGCAATCAACGGAAAACTTCTGTTTACCGCCCGAAAACAAAGTGAGGTTGGCATTCCTCCTTCTGTTGGATGTATAATTCTCATTCATCTCCGCCAGATCGTTCTCATCAATAGACAGGACAGCAACATCGAGCTCATATCCGGGAGCCCCGATAAAGTAGCAGTAGGTTCCCGTGAAGCTGTCCAGCATGCCGTCAGAGCCCGAATAGGTCCTTATGGTACAGGTTTTGTCTATAACAATGGGTTCACCGTTCCATAGCTTCGAGTAAGGACCGGGGGCGCTTCCGTCAAGTGTGTATCTGATAGTGCCGCCGCTTGTAAAGCTTACTGCAATACTGTCTTCATAAAAGCCCGGAGCAACATCCACCTGCGGGATCGCCGACAAGCCGTCGCAGCCTCCCATATTGGGTTCGCCCAGGCTTGGCTCGTCATATACCCTGTATCCTCCGCTGTCAGCCCTTCCGAAGCTCACACCGGCAGGAAGTCTGGGATAGGCGACCTTGTCTATGATATTGCCTTCCGCATCGGCCAGATAAAGTTTTTCACCGAAATACGAGAGCTTAAAGGCCATGTCGTGTTCATCCCGTTTATGATACTCTCCCGTGCAGTAGACAACGAGAAACTCTCCGGGCCCGAGTTCGTATTCGGGGAGCCGGTATTCGTTAAGATGCTTTTTTGAATCCGAAAGATAATAATCGGACAGGACGACCGCTTCACCGGATGCGTTAAAAAGCTCAACGGCGTCGAAAGAATCGGTGTCGGTGGGAAGGATCTCGTTTATAAAGAGCTTAATGCCGCTTTCTTCGGGGGCGTCGGTCGGAACGGTGTCGGGTTGTGCTTCAGCCGCTGCTGCCATATCCGCTTCCGCATCACCTGC
>CAJOQS010000150.1 GCA_905236925.1 uncultured Lachnospiraceae bacterium
CTTACAGCCGCTAGTGCAAGTGAAAGGATGACCAAAGGCAGATATGGCCTGATCTGCTTTAATACTCTAGAAATTATCGTGAAATAGTTGAGCTTTTTGTTCATGCCGTCTGCGCCTCCTCTCCGGAGAGCTGCGTACGGCAGATGCTCTGATAGATCTCACATGTATTCAAGAGTTCCTGATGCGTTCCGATACCGCTTATCCTGCCGTCCTCAAGGACAATGATCCTGTCTGCGCTCTGAACGCTCGATATCCTCTGGGCTATGATAAGCTTCGTAGTTCCGGGTATTTCTTCGGCAAAGGCCTTTCTGATCTTTGCATCCGTAGCGGTATCTACCGCGCTTGTACTGTCGTCAAGGATCAGTATCTTAGGCTTCTTGACCAGTGCGCGGGCGATACAGAGTCGCTGCTTCTGTCCGCCGGATACATTGGTTCCTCCCTGCTCGATGTGTGTTTCGTATTTATCGGGCATCTTCTCAATGAATTCATCTGCACAGGCCAGCCTGCACGCCTTTTTGCACTCTTCTTCTATGCGGGCCTTCTCCTCGGGAGTCTCCTCCTCAATAACGACCGGTTTTCCGTCGGGGCCTGCTGCCCTCTTTTTCCTTATGCCCCAGCGAAGATTCTCCATGACCGTTCCGGAGAACAGTTCATTTTTCTGGAGAACAACACTCACCTCATCACGAAGGCTTTCAATATCATATTCCCTGACATCGATCCCGCCGACCTTTAGTGATCCTTCATTGACATCATACAGACGGCTTATGAGATTAACGAGCGTTGATTTCGCGCTTCCCGTTCCGCCTATGATGCCTATTGTCTCGCCGGACTTTATTTTCAGGTTGATATCGCTTAGAACGTTCTCCTCGCTTTCCTTCTTGTAGCGGAAATTCACGTGATCGAACTCTATGCTTCCGTCGGGAATTTCATATACGGGATTCTCGGGATTTCTGATATCGGGCTCCTCAACAAGCACCTCGTTGATACGCTTCACGCTTGCGGCGCTCATGGACATCATGATGAAGATCATGGCCAGCATCATCAGAGATGAGAGGATACTCATGCAGTAAGTCAGAAGACTCATCATGTTGCCGCGGGTCAGTGTCGTCTCTCCCGAACCGACGATCATCTTCGCGCCTACCCAGCTGATAAGGAGTATGCAGCCGTAGATGGTTATGTTCATCGCCGGACTTATAAAGGTCGTTATATTCTCCGCGCGGGTAAATATCTTCCTGATATTTCCGCTGGCGCGTCGGAACTTCTCGTTTTCGTAGTCCTCACGGACATATGCCTTGACAACCCTGATGGCGTTGACGTTTTCCTGTACGCTCGCGTTCAGGTCGTCATACTTCGGAAATGCCTCGGTGAAGGCTTTGGTCGCGTGCGACATGATGATCGCCATGATGCCCGCAAGGAAAAGCGAGGCTGCCAGGAATATCAGCGAGATCTTCACATTGATCGTAAAGGACATGATCATCGCGATGATAAGCGTCGCGGGTGATCGCATGCACAGGCGAAGGAACATCTGGTATGCGTTCTGGACATTCGTTACATCGGTCGTAAGACGGGTGACCAGACCAGCTGTGCTGAATTTATCTATGTTCGCGAAGGAAAAGGTCTGTATCCTGTCGTACATTCCCTTTCTGAGATTCTTCGCAAAGCCCGCGGATGCGCGCGCTCCGAACACTCCGCCCATGATTCCGCCGAACAGGCCGATGACCGCGGCAAGCACCATGAACACGCCTATTTTGATGATGTGATTCATGTCACCCTTGTTGATACCGTCATCAACAAGCGATGCCATCATCAACGGTACGATCATTTCCATGATGACCTCGAGTATCATGGAAACCGGCGTCAGGATCGATTCTTTTTTGTATTGTTTGACGTATGATAATAACCGTTTAATCAATGCATCTTACCTCCGCTTTTCCAAGGTTCCTTTATAGCCTATTTTCCAACAAAAATGCCAAAAAATCCACTAAATATTTTATAAAGCTCTTTCTTCATGTTTTTTGAAAAACTCAAGAAGCGAAAGAGCAGACCGCGGATTGCGCAGTCTGCTCTTTTCGACCAACCATACTCAGACAGTTACATATGCTTCCATCAGCATTACGCTTCCACGATATGTATCAGTCTGGCTCTGAAATCACCTCTGATCCCGTCGGGCGCGTTGATGCCGGCATACATCAGTGAATCACCCTTAAGGACCAGCGAGCCCTCCTCTTTATCTTCACCAGTTTCAATATCGAAAACGCTGACCCTGTAGGTCTTTTCCGGATCAAGCCCCTTCATCTTCACTCGGAGCGACTTATAGTTGGCTTCGGTAAACACATTGACTATCGTCAGAATGGCTTCTGTTTTATCTTTCCTTACGACCTCCCATGCATCCCACATCCTGTTGTCATGGAAGGATGAGATGCGGTAGTAATCTCCAAGGCGGACAATGTCGCTGAAGCGGTGGTACATCTTCGTCTGCGCGGGAATCATGTTTCTGTCCGCTTCGGGGATCCTTGTCACATCAAGCTCATAGCCGAAGGTTCCTGCAAGCGCCACATAGCCTCTGGTCTCAAACGGTGTTGTACGTCCGACGGTATGGTTCGGGCAGTCGCTGACATGAGCACCCATAGTTGATAAAGGATACATTAGCGCGGTTCCCTGCTGGATCTCCAGACGGGCGATGGCATCGGCGTTATCAGAGCACCATATCTGAGGCCCGTAGTACAACATTCCGGGATCGAAGCGAGCTCCTCCTCCCGAGCAGTTTTCAAGCAGCAGGTCGGGGAATTCCGTAACCAGTCTTTCCTGAAGCTCGTAAACACCCAGTACATAACGATGGAAGAGCTCTCCCTGGGACTCACTGTCAAGTCCGGCACTTCCGAGGTCCGTTATCTGCCTGTTCATATCCCACTTGAGATACTCGATGTTTGCGCTCTTTAGTATCCTGCGGACCTGTTCGTATGTGTAATCCACCACCTCGGGCCGGGACAGATCGAGCACGAACTGGGCACGGCTCTGGACTCCCTTCCTGCCGGGAATGTGTATAGCCCAGTCCGGATGTGCACGGTACAAGTCGGAATCCGGCGAGATCATCTCGGGTTCCATCCATATACCGAACTTCATTCCGAGCTTGTTGACTTCGTCGACAAGATATTTCAGTCCGCCCTTGAGCTTATTTTCGTTAACTACCCAGTCTCCGAGCGAATTGTCGTCACTGTTGCGCTTACCGAACCAGCCGTCATCCATAACGAGCATCTCGATACCGAGCCTCGAAGCTTCCTTCGCGATGGAAATGAGCTTGTCAGTGTCAAAATCAAAATAAGTGGCTTCCCAGTTATTGATAAGGATCGGTCTTACTGCATCCCTGTACTTGCTCCTGATCAGATGCTTTCTGTAAAGATCGTGGAAGGTACGTGACATCCTTCCGATGCCCTCATGGGAGTAGACCATAACAACCTCGGGAGCTTCAAATACTTCCCCTGAACGCAGGTTCCAGCAGAAATCCTCGGGATTGATGCCCATCATGACCCTTACGGTCTTGAACTGCGATTTCTCGGCCTGGGCTATGAAGTTACCCGAATATACAAAGTTGAAGCCCCATACCTCGCCGTTGTCCTCGTTTGCTCCCGCTCCGAGGAGGGCAAGGAACGGATGCTCCTGATGGCTCGATTCGCCGCGTTTGCTTGAAACATAGTGCTTGCCGTGGCCAAGTCTGTTGCGGTCTATCGTTCTTTCCCTTGCCCACGAGCCGTGGAGGAAGATGGTGTCGTAGTCGTCATCCTCAAAGTCTACACATGTAGAAAGAACCTTTGTCAGCTTGACATTGCTATATTTACCGGTGTTCCTGATCTTAACGCTCCTCGTGATCGCATCGACATCCTCAAAGGCAGAATATATAAGTGTAACCTCGAGTCCGTTGACGGGATCCTGCGCAACTATCTCGAGAGTCGTGCATTCGTTTTCCTTGCCAAAGGTCGCAGGCATACCCTTTATCGCGGGCTTTCCGGGATAGATCCTGTGCGAGCGGTACTCAAGTGAGGTTGCGGTAAAACCGTCGGGATTCAGTACCTTAAATGCATCGTCACGGTAGTCCCCGAGTCCGTGCGTTGCATATTCAAAAGGCATGCAATCGTTAAACGCACAGCGTTCCCTCTCGTGGTTGGAAGGAACTGCCTCTCCGAAGCGTGTTCTTGTAAGGTCTGCCGTTCTGTAGTCGGAAAGCCGCCTTCCGTAGTACATATGCAGCATAAAGCCTTCTTTATCCACCAGACAGAACATGTACGTGGTGTTCGGTGTATCAAGTTTAAATATCCGTTCTTTCTCGTAATAATTGATGCCCATATATCCTTCTCCTTTTAGATATGGTCTGCAGAACATAGCATAATTCTATACTCAAAAATAAAATGTTTCAATATAAAATAGCTATTGTACATTGAATAGTACCGTGTTAATATGAATACCGTAAAACATGCATTCCAAAGTGCAAAACAGGAGGACAAATATGAAGTCTGGTTTCAGGTTTTTCGCCGCTTTCGTGGCTTTGGCGGTCATATTTACGGGTATTACTGTCCCTGAACCGGGATACGCAAAAACATATAACGCCGGCTCCGAGGCATTTTCAAAGCAGCTTTCGAAAATGATCAAGAAAAGCCCCGCGAAGAAAAGTTCCACCATTGCCAATTCCGAGAACAGCGAGTTTTCTTCCGGAAGGCTTATCGTCAAGATCAAGGGCAAGAAGAAATTCTCCTTTGCAGAATACGATCCGCTTAAGGTTCTGCGTACCAAAGACAACATCTATATTGTTCAGTTCAATGATGCAGAATCGGCCGAGAAGGCATGCAAGGCATTGAAAAAGGCAAAGAAGACCGAGTGGGTCGAAGCCGATGAGCTGGTAAAGGTTTCCGAAACCTTTGGTAACGATGGTTTTAAAGCAAGCGGTTACGGCTCACTCTCCTGGGGAGTTGACGAAATAGAAGCGGATACCTATGCCGCTGCAACCGGATCGGGAAGTATAACTGTCGCAGTCATCGATACGGGTGTCTCCTCACACTCTTTCCTCAACGGCCGCCTTTCCTCCGGCTATGATTTTGTAAACAGCGACAAGGATCCTTCCGATGAACATTACCACGGCACACATGTTGCAGGGACCATTGTGGACTGCACTCCCGACCTTAACGTCATGATCATGCCCGTGCGTGTGCTCGGTGCCGACGGAAACGGCTATTCCTCCGTTATCGCTTCCGGAATAAGGTATGCCGCCGATAACGGCGCTCTGGTCATTAACCTCAGTCTTGGAGGCGGACACAGCGATTATATCGATTCCAGCGTGCAGTACGCTGTCAGCAAGGGTGTTACCGTTGTCTGTGCGGCGGGAAACGACGGTATCAGCACAGAATACTTCTGTCCCGCTCATATTACCGATGCGATCGTCGTAGCAGCCATCGATTCACAGGAAAACCGCGCTTACTTCTCCAATTTCGGCACAAGTGTTGATGTTGCCGCTCCCGGTGTGGATATTACAAGCTGCATCCCTGGTGGAAGCTATTCTTCCATGAGCGGTACTTCAATGGCATCCCCACACATAGCAGCTGCGGCCGCCATGATAAAGCTGAACAACCCCGATGCAACACCGAAAACAATCGAATCCATGCTGCGCTCCTGCTGTTCGGATCTTGGTCCTTCGGGCTTTGACACATATTACGGCTATGGTGTTCCCAGGCTTTCCAAGCTTATCGGAGCTTCCGTAACTCCCGAGCCCCAGCCGGTGACCCCTGAACCTGAGCCTGTTACCCCCACTCCGGTTCAGCCCGAACCCGTGACACCCACGCCGACTCCTACTCCCGTTTATCCGGATCCCGTTTTTCCCGATCCCGACCCCTATCCCGTTGTACCCGTTCCCGACGCGACCTCATATAAATACGTGATCAGCTACGGTGGTGCGGTCATCACCGGTTATGACGGCGACGGTGGAGACATAACGATCCCCACGGAACTCGGAGGCTACACCGTCACCCTTATTGCAGCCAAGGCCTTTGAAGGCAACAGTAATATCCGATCGGTGAGCATCGTGGGAAGTGTGCTGGTCGGTGAAAGGGCCTTCGCAGGCTGTACTGCTCTGGAGACTGTCAACGTCAGCGGTATCGTCAGCGGTGTCGGTTCGAAAGCATTCTATAACTGCGGTAATCTTAAAAAACTGAATGTTTCGGGCATGGTATTTGCCACCCAGTATGATGCATTTTCAGGCTGTAATTCACTGTCAGATGCCTACATCATCGGAATGGTCGATACCTCTGTAGCGGAAGCACTCTCATCCTGCCCCGGAAATCCGGCTGTCCATAATTCGGGCCTGAACGCCTACACAATGTGGCCGATCAGTTATCCGGACTACTATTATGCTGACAACAGATAAAAATATACGGCTGTGCCACACAGGCACAGCCGCTTTCTTTTACTCTAATTCGTTCAGGCACTCGCCGTAAGCAGGGCCCCCAAGATCGGGAACCAGAAGCTTCAGATCCTTTGCCTTTTCTGGAGTGATAAGCTGGTAGATCTCTTCCTTTCCGAGGAAGTAATGAACAACCACTCCGGGCTTGCAGGAAGCCGATTTCCTTGTCTCGGCATCGTTCTCAAGATTCTTTCTCATGTCGAATCTTCCGTAGGGTGCCTCGGCTACGGCGTAAAAAGCCTTCTCACTGTAAATACCGACATTGACAAGCTCGCGGCCGTCCTTCGTAAGAACAACACCATAACCTATCTCGTCGTCATCGCCTGCGGGAACCCAATACTGGCTTACCACATCAACCTCACAGAGCTCGGCCTGGCCTTCCTCGATAGACTTCGCAAACTTCTTCTTGTCACCGCCAAAGCTTAAGAAACCGTTCTTTGCAGCAAGTACATTTGTAGCCTCCGATGCGGGTATCTTTGTAAACGGCAGATCTTTATCACTGATCATTGCTGTATCCTCCTTATAATCCAACTTTAAGGACTGTTTGCTACAAAACAAATCCCAATGAATAATTCTATCAACAGGAACGCTCCGCAGCAAGTTATTTTTTCCCGTTTTTCTTGTCTTTATCTGCCGTTTGGTTTATACTGACCGGGTACTGAATGTACGAATTCTTTTTCCCGGTTTCCGGGATCGATCACATTTTGGGGAGGGATTTGAAATGTACGATCTTGCTCATCTTCTTGCCTTTTTTATGTTTTATGCTTTCATCGGCTGGTGCCTGGAAGTGATATATCATGCAGTTACGACCGGTCATTTTATCAACAGGGGCTTTTTTAACGGACCTATCTGCCCAATATACGGTATCGGCTCTGTAATTGTCATCGTAGCGCTCACCCCTATACAGAAAAACATAGTAGTGCTTTATATAGGCTCAGTTCTGCTCACAAGCCTTCTGGAACTGGTAACCGGCTTCATCCTTGATAAGATATACCATCAGAGGTGGTGGGATTATACAGAGGATCCGTTTAATTTCAAAGGCTATATATGCCTGCATTTCTCGCTGCTGTGGGGACTCGGATGCGTTGTCCTTATCAAGATCGTTCAGCCCGTATTGCTCCTCATCATTGACAAAACACCGAAGGGCCTTCAGACCACCTTCTTTATCATCTTCTATGTTCTTCTGGCCGCAGATATGGCCATCACCCTGACCGCGCTGATAAAGATCCAGTCCGGACTCCGGCTCGCAAACGATATGGACCACCTTTTAAACGGTATCGCGGAAGTCATAGGAACCCGCATTACCAGCGGTACCTTAAAGGGTTTGAAGGAATACGAGGAGCAGAAAGAGCACCTTGACGGTATCAAAAAGAAGTCCGCTGAACACCTTAACGCTCTCGAAGAACGCTACAATGGCCTCATGGAAAAGGCCAAAGCCAAATACGGCGATAAGTTCGATCTGGGCGACAGGCTCTCCTTCGTTCACAGACGACTTGAGAAAGCATATCCCAACCTTGACCTCGGACGTATAAAAAGCATCAGCATGACCGAGAAATTCAACAGCCTGCGTAAGAAGATAGAAGAATTCGGAAAGCCCTCTTCTTCTACAGAAACAGACGATAATAACGAGGACAGAACGGAGAACTCATGAGTACAGCTAATACCGACAATATGGCTATTTGCAGTCAAGCGGGCACCGATGACGACCGTCTGATCGACTGCTTTTTAAACCTCGGTGAAGTTATGCTTAAGGCCGGCGCCGAGGTAAACCGCGTAGAGGATACGATCCGCAGGATCGGACATGCATACGGGTTTGAAAGAGTCGAGATATTTACCATCAACAACATGATCTCGCTGACGGTCATATCAGCCGACGGCCGCGTTTATACCCAGACCCGCCGTGTGAGCGTTGCAA